>JBGUVH010000089.1:0-2671 GCA_045134215.1 Acutalibacteraceae bacterium | reverse complement strand
AGCCTGTAGCATTCTGAACTTCTGTGCTCATTGTCGGGATAACCTTAATCCAGCTGAACGGATCGTCTCCGCCGCCGAGGTTTTCGTAGTAGGAAGCGTAGTTTTCGCTGCCCCACCAGCCTTTGCCCTGGGTTTTTTCCAGATATCTCATAGTAGCTCGTTTTGCGGCTTTCATATATGAGAGAGTCATGGGCATTAAGTTTTCCTGTTCAAACTGATGGTGTATTACCACATATATGTTTCTGAGACCTGCGTCCAGCATATTTGTGAAAATACCGAAAAGATATGCTTCAAATACTTCCTCGTCAATATGTACAGTTCCGCTTGTTTCATCTGCAACAGCATAGCTTGACGGGCTGTAATAGATTGTCGGAGCTATCATTATTTCTTTTCTTTCGGCAAGCTTTTTGATAAGTCCTTCAACAACCAGTGTGTCACAGCCGTAAGAGCAGTGAGGACCGTGATATTCAACGGTTCCGCCACAGATAACAACAGGGATTCTGTTTTCTTTAACCTTTGCTATTTCTCTCGGAAAGCTCATATTAAGTTCCATAATAAAATCCTCCATTTTGCCGCACTGCGGCATAAGTTATAACGTGGAAAAGAAGTGGTGGCTATCGCTGTTTTTCAGCGAGCGGTGCCGTACAAAAGGTACTGCCCCGAGCAAAAAGCAGTGATATGTGCCGCTTATTTTTTACGTTATTCAGCGTAGCCGAGTGTTGTGTAGTATGCAAGATTAGTCTGACGGTTGTCAAGTCTGCCGTATTGCAGAACTATATTCTGGTCGGACTCAACCTTCATTGCATACTGTGTTTCATAGGGAACAACAAAACCGCTCATATCCTCGGGTTTGTTCATTCTGAAACAGCGTACTCTTTTAGCACCTACTGTCCAGTTTATGCCCTCATAGCAATCTTTATCATCAAAATAAATTGTAACTTTTATATTAGCGTCTACGTCGCTGTCATTTACGATAATAACAGACTCGTGACCCTTTAATATACCTTCGCCCTCATGCGGAAGCTCGCAGTCGGGAATAATCCAGACTTTTTTACCTACTGACATTTTATATCCCTCCATTTTTTAGAAATCAAGCTCAATTAAGCCCTTCTTCAGATAATCTGTCATAGATGTGCAGCCGTCTTTAGTGATAGCGATACCTTTTTCCCAACGAACGCCGAAGCCGTCACCTGAGATAAATGTATCAACCTGGAATGTCATATTTTCTTCAAGGAGATAATCTGAAGTTGTTTCCATCCAGGGAGCTTCAACTTCAATCATACCTGTACCGTGACAGGGACCGTATACGAAGTTGTCTTTCATACCGTTGTCAACATAAAGATTATAGAATCCTTTTGCAACATCACTTGCCATAACGCCTGCTTTAAGCTGGTCAACAGTCCAGTTGTGAGCCTCAAGACAGAAATCAACTATTCTTCTTCTTTCGCCTTCAAGCTTACCCATTACAACGGGCAGACCTACAGCGGGTGAATAACCGTCAATTTTAGCTGAAAGGTTAAGCTGTACTATATCGCCTTTGCCGATTGTTCTGTAGCTTGAACGGCTGATAGCATGGCTTGTGGATTTTTCGCTGAATACATACATCGGAAGACCTTCGTATTCTGCGCCTTCTTCGTAAATAACCTTCTGAGCAATACCAACCATCTGAAGCTCAGTTACACCGGGTTTTAAGTGTCTGATAACTTCATCTGTTGCAAGATCAACGATACGGAAACCTTCTTTAATACAAGCAAGCTCGTTTACGCTCTTGATTTTACGGAGGTTAACCATAATGTCGTTACATTTTGTAATTTCAGCTTTCGGGAAGCTTTCTTTTAAGCCTTCATAGATAGGCAGTGTGCACTCAACATAGCTGCCGAGACCGATTTTAATATTTTCGCCTGTTACACCGATTGCTTTAAATACATCTGCAAATGTATCTGCATGAAGTTCGGGATAAGCAGGGTCAGCGGATTCTCTGAATTCTCTGAGAACAAAAATTTTGTCAATTTTAGCAAAGTCTCTTGCAAAAATAGCTGATTCGGGACCTACCATAAGTGCAGCATCACCGTTTGCGGAAATAGCAACACCGGCTCTTTCAAATAAAGGCCAGAAACCGCTGAAATATCTTGCGTTTGCATAGTCGGATTCTGTGCTGGAAACCACCATTACATCAAGACCCTTTTCAGCTACCATTTTAGCTGCTCTTGCAATTCTTTCCTTATACTCATAATCAGGAATACAAATTCTGTTTGCCATAATTATACATCTCCTTTAATTTTATTTTATACTCTTATTTTATCAGAAATTATACATATTGTATTTATCTTATATTAAATTTTTTTTGCACAATATTAATTTTTTTTAATATTGACTAAATCATTGTATTATGTTATAATATTTATGGAGGTAGAGCCTGATGAAATATAAACTGAAAAAATTTGAAAAAGCAATAGAAGTCACCAGAATAGCTAATATACATTATTTTGAATTCACAAAACAGTATCATACATTTGAGGACCAACACGATTTCCGCGAGCTTATTTATGTGGACAGCGGACTTATCAATGTGGAATCCGAAAGCTATACCGGTGTTTTAAACGAAAACAGTCTGATAATTCACAAAGCCGGCGAAACACATTCGCTTACCTGCTTTAATGAAAACGCGCCA
>JBGUVH010000088.1:0-11782 GCA_045134215.1 Acutalibacteraceae bacterium | reverse complement strand
TGATGCTATGAGCCCCCTTAAAGTAATGCTTAGAGGCTATAGTGTTGCTACTATTAGCGGAAAAGCCGTAAGGTCGGTTAATGAGTTAAAGGTTAACGATAAAATCAGTCTGAGGCTTTCTGACGGAAGTGTAGACTGTACGGTTACTAACAAATGAAACGGAGAAGAATATGACATTTGAAGAATCTCTAAAGCAGCTTGAAGAAATAGCTGTAAGGTTGGAAAAGGGTGAATGCACCCTTGATGAGTCTATAAGTCTTTATGAGAAGGCTATGGCGCTGTCTCGGGAATGTACTGCTGCTCTTGAAAAAGCAAAGCTTAAAATCAGTAAACTAAGCGACATTGAAGAAAAGGTTGATTAACTTGGATAATTCTCGTATTAATAGCTACTGCAAAATTATTGAAGAGGAGTTCGAAAAAATCTTACCCCTTGAGGCTTCGAATTATTCTACTGTGACTGAGTCTATGAGATATAGCTTTCTTCTTGGTGGAAAGAGAATTCGTCCCGTTATTCTTATGGAATTTTTCCGTATATGCGGTGGGGAAGAAAACAAGGCTTTACCCTTTGCTTTAGCTCTTGAAATGATACATACCTATTCTCTTATTCACGACGATTTACCCTGTATGGACAATGATGATATGAGAAGAGGTAAACCGTCTAATCATATTAAATTCGGTGAGGATATTGCTCTTCTTGCAGGTGACGGACTCTTAACACACGCTTTTTATACCGCTTCAACTGTTAAAGGTATTCCGTCAGAGCGTTGCCTCGAGGCAATAAACATTTTAGCTGATTTATCAGGCTACAGAGGTATGATTGGCGGTCAGGTTATTGATTTGCAGAGTGAAAAAAAATCTGTGCCTATTGAAGTGATTGACGAGCTTAATCTTCTTAAAACAGGCGGACTGCTTAGAGCAGCTGCAAAAATCGGTGTTGTTCTTGCAGGCGCTTCGGCTGAAAAGGTTAAATTTGCCGATGACTATGGAAGATATCTCGGTCTTGCATTTCAGATTACTGATGATATTCTTGATACCTGCGGTGATGCAAAGCTGCTCGGTAAGCCCGTAAAAAGTGATGAAAAGAACAGTAAATCTACCTATGTAGCTTTTTACGGTGTTGATAAATGTAAAAAAATCGTTGCTGAATTGACAGCTAAGGCAATTGCCTGTCTTGAGAATTTTGACGGTGATATATCATTTTTAAAGGAACTGACAATAGAACTTGCAGACAGAAATCATTAAGGACTGTTTAGATTGGAATATAAAATTTTAAATAAAATTGAATCGCCCGATAATGTAAAGAAGCTCACAAGGGAGGAGCTTGGTTTACTGTGCTCCGAAATCAGAAGCTGTCTTATTGAAACGGTTTCGAAAAACGGTGGGCATTTAGCTTCTAACCTTGGCACTGTAGAGCTTACGGTTGCATTACACAGGGTGTTCAGTTCTCCTGAGGACGCTATTCTTTTCGATGTAGGGCATCAGTCCTATACTCATAAGCTGCTGACAGGCCGTTTTGAAAAATTTTCTTCCCTTCGTAAATTCGGTGGTATTTCAGGCTTTATGAACCCTGATGAATCCGAACACGACCCTTATATAAGCGGTCACAGCAGTAATGCTGTATCTGCTGCCTACGGTATATATAAGGCAAAGGCAATAAACGGCGAAAGGGGTACTGCTGTTGCCGTTATCGGTGACGGCGCTATGACAGGCGGTATGGCGTATGAGGCTCTAAACAATATCGGCGCCGATAACAGTAAATTTATTGTTATTCTTAACGATAACAAAATGTCTATTTCTAAAAATGTGGGTGCACTTGCCCGTCATCTTACCAAAATCAGAAGTAAAACCGGATATCACAATTTTAAATTCCGTTTCGGTCGCTTTCTTAACAGCATACCGCTTATTGGCAGCAGCTTATATAAGTTTTTTGATAAGATTAAGACAATGCTTAAAATTGCTGTATATCACAGTAATGTATTTGAAGCACTTGGCTTTAATTATCTCGGCCCTGTTGACGGACACGATTTGGTTGCTGTTGAAAACATTCTTACTATCGCAAAGAAGCTGCAAAAGCCAACCTTAGTGCATATTGTGACAGTTAAAGGCAAGGGCTATTCCTTTGCCGAAACCGACCCAGGAAGCTATCACGGTGTTTCTAAATTCGATGCAGAAAACGGAATCTGCGGTGCTAAAAATACTTCTTATTCTGATGTTGCAGGCGAAACCCTTGTCTCAATGGCAAAGGAAGATACAAAAATCTGTGCAATTACTGCTGCTATGGCAGACGGTACCGGTCTTAACACTTTTTCAAAGCTATATAAAAACCGATTTTTTGATGTAGGAATCGCTGAGGAACACGCTGTAACCTTTGCTGCCGGTCTTGCAAAGGGCGGAATGAAGCCGTATTTTATGGTTTATTCTTCCTTTTTACAGCGTTCTTATGACCAACTTCTTCACGATGTAGCTATACAAAAGCTTCCTGTGAGAATATGTGTGGACAGGGCAGGATTTGTAGGTGAAGACGGAAGAACCCATCAGGGACTTTTTGATGTTTCTTTTCTTTCTTCTATTCCCGATATTACTGTGTATTCTCCTGCTTCTTTTGATGAGCTTAAGGGAACGCTGCTTTCAACAACTGACATTTCTGCTCCTACTGTAATAAGGTATCCAAGGGGTCAGGAAATTAGTAACAGCGACTTTGCTTATAGCGGCAAGGATTATGATATTTTCGGCAGTAACGGAAAAATTGCAGCTGTTTCTTATGGACGGCTTTCATATAATGTCTTGAGTGCTGTTACAGAAACGGAAAATGCAGATTTTATTAAGCTTAATAGAATTATCCCTATAAATGATGAAGTAATAGACCTTCTTATGAGCTATGATAAGGTTATGATTTTTGAAGAGGGAATTAAATCAGGCTCAGTTGCTGAAAAGATTTCTTCTGCACTGTCTGAGAGTGAATATAACGGTAGCGTTTCTATATCTGCCGTAAATGGTGAGTTTGTTGCGGCCGCCGATGTAAACACACAGCTTGACTTACACGGGCTGTCAAAAGAAAAAATTATTAATAAGCTAAGGGGTAATTGATTTGTCAGCTAAAATCAGACTTGATGTTGCTTTGGTTGAAGGCGGATATGCCGAAAGCAGAGAAAAAGCCAAAGCACTGATTATGTCGGGAATTGTATTTGTTAATAACCAAAAATGTGACAAAGCAGGGGATACCGTAAAGGCTGATGATGTTATTGAGGTTCGCGGTGAAAAGCTTAAATATGTCAGTCGTGGCGGATTAAAGCTTGAAAAGGCTGTTGACTGCTTTAATATTGACCTTAACGGCTGTGTATGTGCTGATATAGGTGCATCCACAGGCGGTTTTACCGATTGTATGCTTCAAAACGGTGCTGTAAAGGTTTATGCAATTGATGTAGGATACGGTCAGCTTGCCTGGAAGCTCAGAACTGATGAGCGTGTTGTAAATCTTGAAAGAACTAACTTCCGTTATGTCACTGACGAACAGGTTGATTTACCTCTTGATTTTGCTTCTGTTGATGTATCCTTTATCTCTCTTTCCCATATTTTACCTGTGATGCGTAATCTTTTAAAGTATGGCGGAAGAGCCGTATGCCTTATTAAGCCTCAATTTGAGGCGGGTAAAGAGGGTGTTGGAAAAAAGGGAGTAGTAAGAGATAAGAATGTTCATATTGCAGTTATTGACAAAATAGTTGCCCTTGTTTCTCGTAATAATTTTTCTCTTTTGGGACTTGATTTTTCACCTGTTAAGGGCCCAGAGGGAAACATAGAATATTTATGCTATATCGAGAAAACCGATATGCCTGAAAAATTTACTCAAATTACTTCTGCTGAGCTTGTTGAGGAGTCCTACAATGCTCTTAACTGAGGAGGGAAAAATATGATAGCAGGAATACTACCCAATCTTGATAAACGTGGCGTTACAGAGATTTTGGAAAAAATGCGTGGCATTCTACATTCAAACGGAATAAAAGCTTATTTGCCCGATTATATTTCCTTTATTGGCTACGAATCTATTCCCGAAGAGGAGCTTTTTAAATGTGCTGATGTTATTATAACAGTTGGTGGTGACGGAACGATTATCCGTTATGCTAAAACAGCTGCTCTTTATGATAAGCCTGTACTTGGCATAAATGCAGGAAGACTTGGCTTTCTTGCTAATATTGAGGCAAATCAGCTTGGGTTACTCAGTAAGCTTAAAGACGGTGATTATGTTACCGAAAAGCGAATGATACTGAAGGTTGATGTTGTTGAAAACGGAGTAGTTCAGTCTTCTTTTTCTGCTGTAAACGACGCTGTGATTTCCAGCGGTTTTATGTCACGACTTATTGACATTCAGGCATATATTGATGAAGAGCCTATTTGCTACAGAGCAGACGGTCTTATAGTGTCCACACCAACAGGCTCTACTGCATATTCACTGTCAGCAGGCGGACCGATTATCGACCCTGCTATAAATAACATTATCATAACACCTATATGCTCTCATTCCCTTAGTGCAAAGCCCATAATATTAAGCGGTGATACAACTGTTAAATTCAAAGGTTATTCTCTTAAAAAGTCTGATGTATATCTTTTGATAGACGGCAGAAGGTCATATAATATAAAGCCGTATACCGAGCTGTTGGTTTCGAGGGCTGATAACAATATCACCCTTATTAAACTGACAAAGCGTTCGTTTTACAAGACATTATCCGAAAAATTCAGATAAGGTGACGATATGAAAAACAAAAGACAGGAAAAATTATTAGAGCTGATTAATGATAACGCTTACTATACACAGGATGAACTGCAGGAAGCGTTGACAAATCTTGGATATAATGTAACTCAGTCAACCGTTTCGAGAGATATAAAGCAGCTTCGTATCGTTAAGGCACTTGATGCAAACGGTAATTACAGATATGTTTCTAATATCCACAGTTCAACCTCTGATATTGAAGCGGATATTCATTATAAGGATATATTTAAAAGGTCTGCAATAAGAATTGACTGTGCATTTAATGATATTGTTATTAAATGTCATTCAGGAATGGCATCCGGTGCTTGTGTAGCTGTGGATAATTTCTTCGGCAATATGATAATGGGCAGTCTTGCAGGTGACGATACAATACTTGTTATAACAAAAACTCCCGAAATAGCGTTGCAGCTTACAGAAAAGCTTAAGAATATGTGTAAGGACTGACCGACTGTATGTTGAAATATTTGCATATTGAAAATATCGCAGTAATTGAGCAATCAAATATTGAGTTTACAAAGGGTTTTAATGTGCTTACAGGTGAAACAGGCGCAGGAAAATCAATAATTATTGACTCTATTTACGCCGTACTTGGTTTTAGAACCTCTAAGGAGCTTATTCGTGAAGGATGCGACAAAGCAAGGGTTTCGGCTGTGTTTACTGATGTTACAAATGAATGTAAAAACGCTTTCGCCCAAATAGGTGTGTATCCCGATGATGACGGCAATTTCATTATTGAGAGAGCCTTATCTGCAAATTCAGGTGGTTATATAAAGGTTAACTCTGTTCCTGTTTCTGCTGTTAATTTAAAGGCACTTTCATCAATGCTTATTAATATTCATGGTCAGCACGATAATCAATCCCTGCTAAACAGTGAAAATCATTATTTATTTATTGACCAACTTGCCGATAATGACAAAATTTTTGCTGAGTATGTAAATGAGTTTAAAAACTTTAATTCCATTCGCAGCAGTCTTAAGGCTTTGGAGATGGATGAGGACGAAAAGCTTCGCCGAATAGATATTCTGAAATTTCAAATTGACGAGCTTTCCTCTGCCGACCTTAAGGTTGGTGAACTCGACGAGCTTAAAAAACGAAAGGCTATTGCCCGTAATATTGAAAATAAAATCAAAACTGTGACCTCAATTCTTTCATATCTTAATGATACAGAAGGAGAATATGGTGCTGTTAACGCATTGCGAAGCGCTCTTCATCTGATTAATGTTGATAAAGACCTTAAGCTTGATGAAGAGCTTGGTAAGCTTCACAATTCTATTGAAGAAATTGAAGGTGTGGTTTATTCTCTTACCAGTATGATAGAGGAATATAATTCTGATGAATATAATATAGATAAAATTGAAGAACGCCTTGCTTTGCTTTCTACTCTTGCTTCAAAGTACGGTAAAGATGAAGAGTCAATGCTGTCTTATCTTAGCAATGCAGAAAAAGAACTTAATACAATACTCTTTAACGACGAGGAAATCGAACGCTTAAGTGAAGAGCTTGTTAAATCGCAGGAAGCCTTGATACAAAAAGCAGATGCTCTTAGTCGGTCACGTGAAAGGGCGGCATGTATTTTTGAGGAGAATGTTAAGGCTGTGCTTTTGCATCTTAATATGCCCTCAGTTGAAATTACGGTTGAGTGTAATAAGGGAAGATATACCAAAAACGGTTGTGATGAAATTCAATTCCTTTTCAGTGCAAATGCCGGTGAAAAGAAAAAGCCACTTGCAAAAATAGCATCAGGTGGAGAGCTTTCTCGTGTGATGCTTGCGATAAAAAGCGTTATGGCTGAAAAGGATACGGTTGAAACGCTTATATTTGATGAAATTGATTCAGGTATAAGCGGTAGAACTGCAGATATGGTTGGCGTTCAGCTAAATAAGGTAGCAAAATCCCATCAGGTTATATGTGTTACACATCTTGCACAAATTGCCTGTATGGCTTCCTCACATCTGCTTATTTCAAAAGAAACGAAACAGGGAAGAACCTTTACTGATGTAACCTCTCTGTCAGGGGACAGCAGAATAAGTGAAATTGCTCGTATTATGGGCGGTACTAATATCACAGATACGTTAATTAAATCTGCCACAGAACTGCTCAGAAACGGACAAAACGTATAATTGTTACATAAAAACACGGAAGAATAATGCGCTTCCGTGTTTATTATTTATTAAGCTGTTCTGTGTTGTTGCTGTAAATAATGGTTATGAAGCAAATATCCTTGGTGTTCAGTACGACTGTAGAAAGCGTACGGCTATCTGTCTTAAGTACAACAAAATCAATACCAACACTGATTAGCTGACCTATATGTGAAATTATATCGTTTCCTATAAAATGTTCAACCTTAACCCATCTGCCGATATTTTTTGATAAATATGTGGGTAAAAATGGAAGAGAGCTGACTTCGTTAAGACCGATTTGTTCGCTTCTTAATAAATTTTCGGCATAAGGAATTATATCGTTATTACTTCTTATCAAATAATTGTCCATAAAAATTCTCCTTTCAATTACATTATATGCCGAAAGGAGAATTAAGATAAAATTATTTAGTTGTCAATTAACATATTCATATCATAAAGACCTGCAGATTTATCAATGATAAAATGAGCAGCCCTTACTGCGCCGCAGGCAAAAACATCACGTGAGGAGGCAGAGTGGGAAAGTGATATAACCTCATCCTTGCCTGCAAAAATAACTTCATGTTCACCTACAATAGTGCCGCCTCTTACAGAATGAATTCCTATTTCATTTTTTGGACGTGCCATTCTTTTAGAATGTCGGTCGTATTCGTACTGCAGAGTATCACCGTACACCTGATTTATAGAATCGGCCAACATTATTGCAGTACCTGAAGGAGCATCAAGCTTCTGATTATGATGCTTCTCAATGATTTCAATATCAAAATCACTACCAAGCACCTGTGCCGCTTTTTTTGAAAGAGCGGTAAGAAGATTAATTCCCAAAGACATATTGAAGGTAAAGAAAATTGGAATTTGCTTTGCAGCGCTTTCAATTTTCTCAATCTGTTGCATAGAAAAGCCTGTTGTTGCAAGTACAAGAGGGGTTTTAGTACTGATTGCATAGGTAAGCAGATTATCAAGAGCAGACGGATTGCTGAAATCTATAATGACATCAGCCTTTTCTTTTACATCATTAATTTGTTTATAGACAGGAAACTGTGCATTTCCGCTACCAAAAGCATCTACACCTGCACAAATATTCAGTGTATCGGATTTTTGGGTAAGCTCGGTAATTACCTTGCCCATTCTTCCAAAACAACCGTTGAGAATGACATTTTTCATATTTTAACATCCTAACATAAAATTAATTAATTAAGCCGCATTTTTGCAGCTGAACTATAAGCTTTTCTTTAACATGAGCATCCATTTCAACAAGCGGCATACGGCAGGGGCCCACATCCATTCCCAAAATATTCATAGCTTCCTTTACGGGAATAGGATTGACATCAGAAAACAACGCTTTAATAAGCTGTGCATAGAATATCTGCTGCTTTGATGCTTCTTCACAGTTACCGCTTAGATAATCACTGCAAAGCTTGTGGGTTTCATAGGGCAAAATATTCGAAAGCACAGAAATAACACCAATACCGCCAAGAGATAATATGGGAATAATCTGGTCATCATTACCTGAATATATCTCAAGATTATCACCGCAAAGTGAACGGGTGAGAGCAACTGATGAAATGTCCCCGTTTGCCTCCTTAGTTGCTACAATATTCGGGTGCTTTGATAGCTGTGCGTAGGTTTCTGGAGTTATATTAACACCTGTACGTGAAGGAACATTGTAGAGGATAATAGGGGAATCGATTCTGTCAGCTACATAGTTATAGTGAGTAATTAAACCCTTCTGTGAGGTTTTGTTATAATAAGGAGTAACCATAAGCATAGCATCAGCGCCGCAGGAAATAGCATCCTTACATAGCTCTACCGTATATGTTGTATCGTTTGAGCCTGTACCTGCAATAATCGGCACTCTGCCATTAGCTTTATTAACAGCGGTTTCAATCACCTTAACGTGTTCTTTGTAGTTAAGAGTTGATTTTTCCCCTGTAGTACCGCAAATTACCAAGGCATCAATACCACCCTCTATTTGCTTTTCAACAAGCTCTTCAAGCTTTTTAAAGTTAACGGTATAATCTGTATTCATAGGGGTGACTAAAGCGGTTGCAGCGCCTGTGAATATTCTTTTTTTCATAATCTAACAGCACCTTTTCTTCTTAATTTGACAAAATATAAACTTTTCTGTTGCTATCAGAGGTATTTTGCAATATAATATAAATAATTATTGCAATTAAATAATAACATTTGCTATATTGTTTGTCAAATACATTTTATGCACTCGTTATTCCATTTAAGACTGGAGAAATTATGAAAAAAAGTGATTTTTATTATGACCTTCCCGAAGAGCTTATTGCACAGACTCCTCTTGAGCCTCGTGACTCTTCTCGATTAATGCTTATCGATAAAGCGGAAAAAACTACTGATGAAACCGTATTCAGAAATCTTACCGATTATCTTTCAGAGGGAGACCTGCTTGTTCTTAATGATACAAGAGTGCTTCCCGCCCGAATTTTCGGTACAAGAACCGATACAGGCGCTGTTGTTGAGTTCGTACTTTTAAAGCAAAAGGAAATAAATGTTTGGGAATGCATTGCAGGTCCAGGCAAAAAAGCTAAAACAGGTAATAGCTTTATTTTCAGTGAAAATTTATCTGCTGTGGTTATCGATGTACTCGAGGACGGCAACAGAATCCTCAATTTTAAAAGTAAAATTGATTTTTTTGCCGCACTTGATGAAGTTGGTAATATGCCGCTTCCACCGTATATCAAGGAAAAATTAGAGGACAAGGAGCGTTATCAAACCGTTTACAGCAAGGAAATTGGCTCTGCTGCTGCTCCTACTGCCGGTCTTCATTTTACACCTGAGCTACTCAATTCAATAAAAGCAAAGGGTGTTGATATTGCTTATGTTACGCTTCATGTGGGACTTGGTACATTCAGACCTGTTAAAACTGAGGAAATAGCAGAACATCATATGCATTCAGAGCACTATACTATTTCTGCCCTGACTGCAGAAAAAATCAATAATACTAAGAAAAACGGCGGAAGGGTTATCTGTGTAGGAACTACAAGCTGCAGAACAGTTGAAAGCGCCGCTTCTAAATATGGCGAAATTAAAGAATGTAGTGATGACACTTCTATTTTCATTTATCCAGGTTACGAGTTTAAATGTATGGATGCACTGATAACTAATTTTCATCTTCCCGAAAGTACTCTTATAATGCTTGTTTCAGCCTTTGCAGGTTATGAATTTACAATGGAATTTTATAAAAAAGCTGTTAATGATAAATATCGTTTTTTCAGCTTCGGCGATGCGATGCTGATAGTATAAAAGATTTATACTATCAGCAGATAAGAGATAAGAGAGAATAGATAAGAGAAAATGAAGCTTTTTGCCCCTGCAAAAAGCAACCGTTTCTTTTCACTCTTCACTTTTCTCTTTTCTCTCATCGAAGTTTTTCATCTTATATGCCATAAACTTCGATGATGCGATGTTTATTAAGTAATTTTTAAAATAACTATATTGAGGTATGATATGTTTAAAGTTTTAAAGACAGAAGGACGCTCCCGTCTTGGCGAATTTCATACAAACAGAGGTGTTGTAAAAACCCCTGCATTTATGAATGTTGCCACTTCTGCTGCTATCAAAGGCGGTGTATCGGCAGAAGACCTTGTTAATGTTAACTGTCAGGTTATGTTAAGCAACACCTATCATTTGCATATCCGTCCCGGTGATAAGGTGATAAAGGAATGTGGTGGTCTTCACAAGCTGTCGACCTGGCAGGGACCGATTCTTACCGATAGCGGTGGATTTCAGGTATTTTCACTTGCACCTCTCAGAAAAATTACCGAAGAGGGCGTAACCTTTAACTCCCATATCGACGGCAAAAGAATTTTTATGGGCCCTGAGGAAAGTATGCAGATACAGAGCAATCTTGGCTCTACTATTGCTATGGCATTTGATGAATGTGTAGAAAATCCTGCTACCTACAGTTATTCAAAGGAATCCTGTGAGCGTACAACCCGTTGGCTTATGCGCTGCAAAGCAGAAATGAAAAGGCTTAACTCACTTGAAGATACCATTAACCGAGAGCAAATGCTTTTCGGTATTAATCAGGGCTGTACGTTTCCTGATTTAAGGATAGAGCATATGAAAACTATTGCAGAGCTTGATATGGACGGATATGCAATAGGCGGACTTGCTGTAGGTGAGCCTGCTGAGGTTATGTATGACATTATCGAAAATGTGACTCCTTATATGCCTGAAAACAAAATCAGATATCTGATGGGCGTGGGTACTCCTGTAAACATTCTTAATGGGGTGGAGAGGGGAGTCGACCTTTTTGATTGTGTTATGCCAAGCAGAAATGCAAGACACGGTCACTTGTTTACAAGTCAGGGTATAATAAATCTTAACAACAATAAATATGAAAAGGATATGCGGCCTATTGATGAAAATTGTACCTGTCCTGTTTGCAGTCGCTACAGCAGGGCATATATCCGTCATCTTATTAAAAGCAAAGAAATGCTTTCTAACCGTCTTTGCGTGCTTCATAATCTTTATTTTTACAATAAGCTTATGGAAGACATAAGAAATGCGCTTTCCGAAGGTAGATTTGCAGAGTTTAAAAAGGAAAAAGAAGTAATTTACGGCACACGAATTTAATTTATTCTTGATTTATTAATATTTATGGTATATAATATCACTATAATATTTTTTGGAGGAAATAAAATGGGTGGTTCAGGTTCTTGGTTAATGATATTATACATCGTTGTAATTATCGCAGTAATGTATTTTGTTATGATTCGTCCCCAGAAGAAAAAGCAGAAGGAAGAGCAGAAAATGCGCGATTCTATTCAGGTTGGTGACGAGCTTGTAACAATCGGCGGTCTTTTTGGCAGAGTTGTTTCTATTAAGGATGACAGCATTGTTATTG
>JBGUVH010000087.1:0-5328 GCA_045134215.1 Acutalibacteraceae bacterium | reverse complement strand
GTGTTGTATATGATGATACTATAAAAAGCTTATCAAGGTTAGAAATTGCAGGTCTTATCAGCGAATTTTTTCTTTCATAAACCGTTTCGATAACTCCTTTTCCGTTACTGTCAACGGAAATCTCCACAATATCTCCCACAAGAGGTGATATACCATCTTTTCTGAAGTTTCCCCTCGCCTTACATTCATACACAATACCGTCAATATGAACATAGTAAAAGCCGGCAATTGCTTTAGTTAACAGACCCTTCATGGCTATCCAAGAATAGTTTCGTCGGATTCAGTATACTTTCCTGTCAGACAGTCAAAATCGGTTATTACCATATAGTTTACGAATTCTTTGTTATCTGCGCTGATTTTAATTACACATCTTTCAAGCTTTTGAGAAGTAGTAGTAAAGTTAAGTGTATAGCTTGAATTGTTTTTGAAATCAACAGCCTTTGAAACAGCTATACATTTATTGCCGTACCAGATACCTATATAACCGACAGAATCAATATAGCTTAAATCCTTAGGTAATTCCATTGTAAATGTACCCTGGTAATATCCTGTACTTATTACAAGGTCAACAGCTGATCCGTAATCAACCTTAGTTCCGGGAGCGTACGCAGGTAGCTGTGCTTTGACAGTTCCTGCAGAATAATACTTATCTGTATTGTCTTCCTCTCTGATGTTTCCAACAACAAGACCGCTTTTTTCAAGCTGTGCAATAGCAGCTTCCTTGCTGAGTCCCACACTGTCAGGTAAGGAAACCTTTGATTTTGCCTTACCTGTACTTACATATACAGTTACTTCACTGCCCTCGGGAATAGAGGCACCGATTTCTGGGTTTGTTCTTATAACAAGACCTGCCTCAACATCATTATCAGAGCTATCAACAAAAACAGGTTTAAAGCCTGCTGATTCCAGCATACTTGCTGCAATATC
The DNA here is from genome assembly GCA_045134215.1 of Acutalibacteraceae bacterium. GTDB lineage: Bacteria > Bacillota > Clostridia > Oscillospirales > Acutalibacteraceae > SIG607. Next base: position 4,401 of record JBGUVH010000087.1, on the reverse strand, counting down.
CTTAGCTTTACCTGCAACATCAGTTACAACAACCGTTTTTGCTCCGCTGCTGACTGTAAGTGTTATAGGCTGATTTCTCTTAACATCGTGGTATTTGTTTATTGATTGAGCGATAATAGTTCCCTTTTCAATGTCGCTGGGTTCAAATTTGGTGGTATAGTCGAACAAATCAGCATACTCACCCTTCTGAACCTCTTCCCATTTAAGACCCACAAAATCAGGACAAGGGATATCCTCGGTTCTGCCTACGAGCTTAGGAATATAGCTTACAATAAGAATAATAAGCGCGGCAACAAAGGTTACAGTGATTCCTGCTATTATAGGAAGCCATGGAATATTCTTCGGAGCGCCTACTGCTGTTTTTGCATCGTCAACATATTTAGTAGGCTGTTCATCAACATAATAACCGTAATCAAAGGTAATGGAAGGATCTCTCTTAAATGCTTCAAGGTCAAGAAGCATTTCAGAGGCTGATTTATAACGTTTATCAGCATTTTTCTGCATTGCGTGCATAGTTATCTGTTCAAGACCTTCAGGTATAGAACCGTTGATAGCAGTTGGAAGCTCAGGCTCACGTTGAAGCTGCATAATGGCTACAGAAACAGCACTTTCAGCCTGAAAAGGAAGCTGACCTGTAAGCATTTCGTAAAGAATAACACCCAGCGAATAAATATCGGACTTTTCATCAGTATTATCCCCTCTTGCCTGTTCGGGACTTATATAATGAACAGAGCCTATTGCTTTATCTGTAATAGTTTTTTGCTCACTTCTTGCAAAACGAGCAATACCGAAGTCGGTAACCTTAATAGTACCGTCGGGAAGCACGATTATATTCTGAGGCTTTACATCACGGTGAACAATACCTCTGTCATGAGCGTGCTGAAGTCCGCGTAAAATCTGAACAACATAATGAAGAGCATCCTTCCATCTAAGGCTTCCCTGCTGTTCAATGAGCTGCTTTAAGGTAATTCCGTCAATATATTCCATAACAATGTACTGAACGGTTTCCCCGATGCTTACATCAAATACCTTAACAATATTGGGATGAGAAAGAACAGCAATTGCCTTTGATTCGTTGGTGAAACGGCGGATAAACTCCTCATTTGAGGTAAATTCCTCCTTAAGAATCTTTACAGCAACGGTTCTTGCTTCAATATTGTCATAGGCCTTATAAACAACAGCCATTCCGCCTATTCCAATTATTTCTAAAAGTTCATAACGGCCGTCAAGCTTTTTTCCTATATAATTATCCATAGCTCAATTTCCTTTCACTATCATAAATAAAATTATACTTTAAGAACAACTGCGGTAATATTATCCCCACCGCCGCCATCATTAGCAAGGTCAATAAGTTTGTCAGTGGTTGTGCTGTCAAAATTTTCAAGCTGTGCAGTAATAGACTCTTCGCTGACAAAATTAGAAAGTCCGTCACTGCAAAGCAAAAGCACGTCACCCTCGCTTAAATCCACAACATCATTGTCAACGCCCACATTCTCAGAGACACCAAGCGCTCTTGTTATTATGTTTTTGTTGGGATGGTGAAGCGCTTCATCAGGAGTAATCTGTCCGCTATCCACCATATTCTGAACCATTGAATGATCAACCGTAAGCTGAATAAGTTTTCCTTCTTTATAAAGGTAAGCTCTGCTGTCACCCACGTGTAAAATATAGGCAGTACCCTGTGTAACAAATGCAGCTACAGCAGTAGTACCCATTCCTTTCAGATTAACGTCTTTACAGGAGGCCTCATATACAGTATTGTTAGCAGAAATAAAAGCTGATTTTAATACATTTTCGATTTGCAACGATGACATAGACGCGCTGAAAGAGCGACAAAAATAATCTTTGATTTCATCAGTTGCCATAGTACTGGCTATATTTCCTGCATTAGCTCCTCCCATACCGTCACATACAACAGCGAGAACTGCGGTAGACTCATTAAAGGGAACAATACAGAACGCATCCTGATTTGTATGTCTAATTTTTCCCTTATCAGTAGCACCATAATACTTCATCAAACCTCCTCCTTTCTTTTTTCCTGTCTGCGAAGCTGTCCGCAAGAAGCATTAATATCAGCGCCCAAGGTCCTTCTGATAGTCGCCGTTATACCGTATTGCTCAAGCTTCGACCTGAAATTTTCTATTCTTTTTTGTTCTGATTTTATAAAGCTGGTTTCTATTACAGGATTCGCAGGAATTAAGTTTACGTGACACATAATCCCTTTAAGCCTCTTCGATAGTAGTAAAGCGTCCTCATCAGAATCGTTAACACCTTGAATCATTGCATATTCAAAGGAAATTCTTCTGGTAGTGACCTTCTGATATTCCTTACAGGCTGTAAGTAAAGCATCAATATTCCATTTATTATTAACAGGCATCGTCCTACTTCTTATTTCGTCCGTTGGTGCGTGAAGCGAAATAGACAGTGTTATGGGAAGATTTAGCTCTGCCAGACGGTATATACCGTCCACAACCCCCGAGGTTGAAAGAGAAATATGCCTGAGCCCTATATTCATTCCTTTATCATCAGACACAAGCTTTAAGAACCGCGTACTATTTTCAAAATTATCAAGCGGCTCACCCATACCCATCATAACTACATTAGATACCCTGATGCTGTTATCGCGCTGGGCTGCCATAATCTGTGACAGCATTTCCGAGGCTGTTAGATTTCGAACGAGTCCGCCTATGCCTGACGCACAGAACTTGCACCCCATTCTGCAGCCAACCTGTGTTGATATACACACCGTATAGCCGTGCTTATACTTCATAAGCACAGATTCCACCGTCTGTCCATCATAAAGACGGTAAAGGTATTTAACAGTACCGTCTATTTGCGATTCAAGACGCCGTATTATTTCTACATCTGCAATATAACAGCTTTCATTAAGCAGACTTCGGAGTTCTTTGGAAAGATTGGACATTTCATCAAAGCTGACAGTACCGCTGTGAAGCCATTTGAAAATCTGAGAAGCACGAAATTTGGGCTGTCCCATTTTCTTCATAAGTATTTCAATTTCCTGTACAGTCATAGATTTAATATCAATTTTATCCAAAGTTTCACCTCCGCTATTTTTTATAGGCTGACGAGAGTCGAACCCATTACGGTTTCGCTCGCCGCCTTTTACTGCCTTTCTTGCGTTCATTTTTGTAAGGCGACAGCCTTACTGCAAATTTCACGCATCACCTTTCAATAAAAGGCAGCTGAGAGAAACTCTTTGACCTGCCAAATAAATAATTTTTCGAGATGGCGAAGTCGAAGAACGCAGTAATACTGACGTATTACAAGTGATGAGACAAGAAAAAACGGGAAATTATTATTTGTCAGGCGTGATGTGTTAGACTCTCGTCAACCTAAGCATCGCTCTGAAAAAGCCGTCATTTTTATCACACGGAAAATCAGTATGCATATATTCACAGCAAAAGCCGTCATTTTCATCAAGAAATTTTTCTACTATTTTTTCATTTTCAGCCTTTCGCAAGGTGCAGGTGGAATAAAGCAACCTGCCACCATTCTTTACATAAAGCGACGATGTAGTGAGAATTTTATACTGAATTTCCTCAAGCTCATCAAAATTATTAATGGGTTTATATTTAATTTCGGGTTTTCTTCTTATAACCCCAAAACCAGAACAGGGTACATCGCACAGCACCGCATCAAAGCAACCGAGTCTGCTGTTAAAAACAGTTGCATCATTAACAGTAGGCTTTATGCAGCTGATAGACAGCCTTTTTGCCGAAGCCTCAATAAGCTTCACTCTGTTTTCATAAAGGTCACAGGAAACAATTTCACCCTGATTTATCATACTCATAGCAACGGTAAAGCTTTTGCCGCCGGGAGCAGCGCATACATCAAGAACTCTCTCCCCCGCTTTTGCATTAAGAGAAAGTGCACAATCAGCAGAAGATTTATCCTGAATATAAAAAAGTCCGTCACTAAAAAATTTGTTATTACCGAAATCAATACCCTCTATGGCAGTAAAGCAGTCAGCATCCTCTGTTTTTTCAAGAAGTATTCCTGCTTTGCTAAAGCTATCAAAAAGCTGCTTGGCGGTTGTTTTAAGTATATTTACACGAAGTCTTACCTTTGATGGCAGAAGATAGGCCTTTATTATCTCCTGAGTTTTTTCCGTCCCATAGTCATTTATAAGCTCATTGAGTATGAAAACAGGACAGGAATATCTGACCGATAATGAATATAGGTCACTGCCCGTGGGAAGCGGTATTTTTTCATTAGCTGCAGCTCTTAAAACCGCATTAACAAAACCGCAGTTTTTCCCTTCAACAGAATTCTTCACAAGCTCAACCGATTCATTAACAGCAGCGCTGACAGGAACCTTTTCCATAAAATAAAGCTGGTAAATTCCCATCCTTAAAGCCTGTCTTGTTATGGGTTCAAGCT
>JBGUVH010000086.1:0-7206 GCA_045134215.1 Acutalibacteraceae bacterium | reverse complement strand
GCCTTTAAAAAGGTACACCCTATAATTATAATTTGCCTGTCGGCAGTAATAGGTATAGCTGCAGGATATTTAATGTAAAAAAATACTGTCATCGTCAAGATGACAGTATTTTTTTATAATTAAGATTTAATCTTGGGTTATATTGCCGTCTGTTGAAATAGGAATGTATTGCCCTAAGTGCTTAGGCTCAGGCTTAAATAAGGTATAAATAAAATCCTTATTTCGTGCGATGATTTCTCGTATTTCACGAAGGGCTTGTCCTGAATAGGTGTTATAGTCACAGGCAACACCGGTAGCATCAATACCAAGACTTTCTGCTATATATAAGGCACGGTATAAATGATAACGCTGGGTTACTATTATGATTTTCTTTGCACCGAAAATTTCTTTAGCTCTGTAAATGCTGTCATAGGTACAAAAGCCTGCATGGTCCATAAAAATGTCAGTTGAGGGTATACCGCGATCAGTTGCGTAATTTTTCATAGCCTGAACTTCATTATAGTTTTCTGTTCCGTGGTCACCGCTCATAAGTATTTTGGACGCAGCACCTTTGTCATAAAGCTCAACACCACACCTTAGTCTGTCAGAAAGCATATCGCTGGGTTTTCCGTTTGGTTTTACAAGACAGCCAAGAACCAGTATACAGTCAGCATCTGCAAATGAAGACAGTTTGTCAGCATAAACAATATTATCCTTTGTGCTATGAATTATATGGGCGTTTATGCAAATGGCATATGTTATAATTACCAGTATACCGCATAAAAATCCTATGATAATATTTTTAAATAGCTTTTTAATGTTTTTCATTTTTTCTGTTTAGTATATACAGTGCGGTTGCTACTGTAATAACAGCCGCCGCTGTACAAAGTAATAGTTTCTTCATTTTTTATCCTCATATATTTTCATTTTTTAGTGTATCAATAGGATTGTCCTTTTTGATTTTTTGCATTGAATACATCATTGTAGCAAAAACTACTGCAAAAACACTGAACACAGCAATACCTATGGAGGTCAGGGGAAGCCTAAAGCCTGTGGAATAGCCTTCCTGTACAGTAAGATAAATGAAATAGGTTATTATAACAGAAACAGGAAGTCCCCACATAATTGAACGCAGACCGTAGAGCAGACACTCAAAGTTCAGCATTTTATTAAAGCCTTTTTGTGTCATACCAATAGATTTTAGCATTGCAAACTCTCTTCGTCGTAGACTTATATTTGTAGAAATGGTATTAAATACATTAGCGGCGGCAATCAGTGAAATCAGTACTATGAATCCAAAGGAAAAAACCTTTATAATTATAACTGTATTTCTGTTTGCCTCTACATTTTCAGCATAGTTGAAAATAGAACCCTTCTGTATATTCATCTCAGCTAAGGTACGTTCTATTGCTGCATAGCTTTCGCTGTGATCACTTGATGTAAAATAATAATAGTATGAGGGTGTAGTTACGGGAAGGGAAGTAAGAATACTGTCTCTAACAGTATCGGGATATATAAAGGTAATTCCTACTGTGGTTTGCACGAAAAACGGACGCTCGTTAATTCTTTTTCCCGCTGACAGCTCAATAATATCAAAGGCTTCGCTATATGGTAAGTCTATAAACTCACCCGATTCTTCTGTGCTGTAGTGTCTATAATAGGTGATGCCCTTTCTTTCTACGGCACCATAATAGTAGTATCCTTCCTTTTCGCTTAGGATAGGCACTTTAATGGTGACTTTTTCTTTTTCAAGCATATTATAGCTGACATATTTTTCTGTAGTTTTATCAAAATAGGTATTGCAGTCGATAATTATTGCCTTGGGTGAGTCAGGGTTATAGAACTCCTTTTCACTAAGACCGTTTTCCTTTAATAGTTGGTTAAATGAGTTGCTGTCTACAAAGTGAATATTGATATGCACTGAGGTTTTTGTTTGAGAATATTCCTGACTGTATTTTTTTGCTTCACTTGTGAGAAGAGAATTGTCTATCTCAGCATTATAGGAATTGCTTTGAGCATAAGAAACTTCGGTTACTGCAGCATCGTCGGCAAACGCTTCTAAAAGCTTGTCACGCTGAGCAACGGCCTGAGAATCGTTATGATTTGAATAAATAAGGTCAAAGCCTGCAGTTGAAAAGGTTCCCGAAACCGATTCTGTAAGATAATCGGTAAAAGCGGAAGCGGAAACGAATAAAACTATACTCATAAAAAGGCTGACAACAGTGGTTCTGTATTTCTTTTTATTCCGCTTATAATGCTTACTTGCAAGTATTCCCGAAAGTCCGAAAAGCTTATAGGTAAGCCGTGAGGTCTTGATAGTTTTAGCGGTAGTCTTAATATCGCTGTTAAGACGTATTGCGCTCACTGCGGAAACCTTTGTAGCTCTTCTTGAAGGTATAAAGGCGGAAATAAGTACAGTTATAAAGCTTACCGCTATGGCAATGACTATAGACAGGGGAGATACCTTAAGTCTTAAGGGAATAGGATAGTTCATAAGGGTTTCAAATTTGCTTCCGATAAATAAAAGCGTAATTCCTATTCCAAATATACCTGTAGTGATTCCAATGGGAATGCCCACAGAACCTACCGTTAAGGCTTCAAATAATACCATATGTTTGAGTTGTTTTTTTGTGGCACCCACAGAAGACAGCAGACCAAACTGTTTTGTTCTTTCGGATACTGATATGGAAAAGGCGTTGTAAATAAGTGATACAGAACCGAACATTATAAGAGCAATAACAATTATTGCAAGTCCTGTTATCATATTATTAAAACCTTCATAACGTGAAACACCTGAATATCTGAGAACATTGCTGTTGAGAACGATTGTCGTTTCCTTGCCTATAGCCTCTGTAAAGCTATAGGTATTTTTCGGGTTTTTCATTTTAAACCATACACTGTAAAGGGAATCTGCCCAAGAAGTAGCATCAAGTGTGGTTATAGCAGTGTACCCAGGTGCTGTATATGGCTCAAAGGAGGGACGCTCGTAGAAACCTACTACCGTATATTTGCGGATTTCTTTTATAAGTAGTTCTTCGCCCAGCGGAACGGTGTTTCCATTTTTATCATAAATATAAAAGGGTGTGTTCTGCCATAGTTTTTCGCCCTCATTTATTCTATTTCCAATTTCAAGCGTTACGATATCGCCTATGGTATAGTTTACTCCACCGTTAGATAAAAGGTGGTCGGGAAGCAAAATCTCACTGTTATTTTCAGGCATCCTGCCTTCGATTAAGTGTATAGGCATTGTGTTCTGGAAACCTGATGAAGCACCCAGAACGTAAAGGTAGGGTTTATATTCGTTCTGAGAAGAGATGTCGGCATAGCCTAACTGGTTAGCATAAACATAGCTGTCAATACTTTTATCCGAGGTTATTTCAATTCTTTTTTCTTCGGTAATATTTATACCGCATGAATGCCAGTCACCCTCGGTATAAACAGCATTTTGAAGAGCATAGTTATAAAGACTTGAAACAAAAGTGGTAACAGCACATATCATTGCGGCAGATAAAGCAATGCCTATAATAGTAACAATGGTTCTCACCTTGTTTTTTAAAAGCATTTTGAGTGTTACTTTACTGAGAATGTTCATCTATTTATAACCTCGTCACGCGTAATTCTGCCGTCTTCGATTTTCATAATTCTGTCGGCTTGAAGTGCAACGTTTTCATCGTGTGTTATTATAATCAGTGTCTGATTATATTTTTTATTGGAATACTTTAACAGCTCAACTATTTCCTGACTGTTTTTGCTGTCGAGATTACCTGTTGGCTCGTCGGCAAGAACTACTGCGGGAGCATTCATAAGAGCCCTGCCGATAGAAACACGCTGTTGCTGACCGCCTGACAACTGGTTCGGAAGATGGTTTTCTCTGCCTTTAAGACCCAGCAAATCAATCAGCTCATCAAGTCTTTCTTCGTTAATTTTTCTCCCGTCCATTAGTACAGGAAGAGTTATATTTTCTGTTACGGTAAGAACGGGAATAAGATTATAAAACTGATAAATCAGACCTACCTGTCTGCGTCTGAAAAGAGCTAGGGAGTCTTCATTACCTGCATAAATATCGTTTGAGTCCATATAAACCTTTCCGCTTGTGGGACGGTCAACTCCACCGAGAATATGCAGTAGTGTAGATTTGCCTGAGCCTGAAGGACCTATAATGGCGATAAACTCACCCTTTTTAACCGTGAATGAAATATTATCGAGGGCTTTCACCTCGTTTTCGCCCTTGCCGTAGGTTTTACATAGATTTTCAACCTTTAGAATTTCCATAATAAATACCCCTTTTTTAGAATGTAGTTCTATATTATCACACATTAATTACATAGCAGTGACTAAATTATAACAAATCCGTCACAAAAAGAAAAGAGAGTCATACGACTCCCTTATAAAACTTGATTATGAATTTAGCACCGTTTGGGGTGTTGTTTTCGGCTTTTACCGTTCCATTCTGACTGACGATAATCATTCGGGAAAGGGCAAGGCCGATGCCAAAGCTTTTTGTGTCGGAATTTTTTCCTTTATAAAAACGCTTGAATATATGGGGAAGGTCTTGGGCTTTTATCCCTTTTCCGTTGTCGGTAATAATTATTTCACTGTACAAAGGATTCTCACAAGCGGTAATACATATTTTTCCTCCGCTTTCTGTATGTTCGGTGCAGTTTTTAACTATATTACCGATAGCCTCACTTGTCCAGTTAAGGTCACCTGTGAAACAGCCTGAAGCATTTATACAAAGCTGTTGTTCCTTAAGCTCCATAGGAATAATAAGGGGAGAAACTGCCTTGTTAATTACAGACTCAAGAGAAATACTTTCTTTTTTGAACTCGGCAGTTCCTGCATCAATTTTTGAAATTTTCATTAGAGAGGTTATAAGCCAGTCTATTCGTGAGAGAAGCTCATACAACTCATGGGTAAGCTTTAACTTTCTTTGCTCGTCAATGTGAGGCTCAGATAAAAGAGAAATCAGCAGATTGATAGATGTAAGAGGGGTTCTTATCTGATGTGAAATGTCTGCAATAGAGTCAGCAAGAAACTTTTTATCTTCACTGAGTCTTTGACTCTGCTCACGCAGTCTTACCGTCATTTTATATATCTCGCTGCCGAGAATACCGATTTCGCCCTCGCTGTATTCATTCTTTAATATAGAATTTTTTCCATGTAGAATAAGATCAATGCTTTCACTCAGTTCTTTTATCCTCTTGTATCTTTTATGTGTGGAAATTAAAAATACGATGATATATAAAGATGAAAGGGCAAGGGTGAAAACAGCATAGGACGGGCTGAATATAAAGGTAAATATAAAAGCGACAGTAGCTATCAGAAGATAAAAGAACAGTGCTTTTTTTACCTCTTTGTTTCTTAGCAGCTTCATTTTGCATCCACCTTATATCCGATACCTCTAACAGTTTTTATTATGGTAGGCTCCTGCGGATTGTCTTCTATTTTATCCCTTAGTCTTTTAATGTATACAGTAAGGGTATTATCGTTGACAAAATCACCTGCCACATCCCATATAGCCTCCAAAAGCTGACTGCGGGAAAGCACAGTGCCTCTGTTATTAAGAAAAACAAGGAGAAGTCTGTATTCAAGGGCTGAAAGATATAGGTCCTTTCCGTCCTTTACAGCGGTACCTTTTACGGTATCAACCTCAACACTTCCAAGCTTGACGGTACCCTCGCTGTTTTGAGTAAGTCTGAGAATGTTTTTAATTCGCGATACCAATTCTCTTGGGCGGAAGGGCTTTGAAATATAGTCATCCGCACCAAGCTCAAAGCCTGTAACTGTGCTGTATTCGTCACCTGAGGCGGTAAGAAATATTACAGGTGTTGAGTATTCCTTTTTTATGGCTGAACAAATAGCAAAGCCGTTTCCGTCACTAAGGGAAATGTCTAGCAGTACAAGGTCAAAAATTTCATCAGCGAGTATGGATAAGGCTTGAGCCTGTCCCATAGCATTTTTTACGCTGAAGCCCTCTACCGATAAAAACTGGGTAAGATTGTCAACTATTCCTTTATCATCTTCAACAAGTAAAATTTTCGTCATAGCAAATTCCTTTAATTATCACTGTTTTTAATAAGCTCTATAATTTGTTCTTTTAAAATCGGATGGTTGTCTAAATTGGGGTCTTGGCTTATAAGAGTGTTAGCCCAAACACTTGCTCTTCTCATAAGCGCCATATCGTTGCTTAAATCTGCAATTTTAAGCTCGGGAAGTCCGTGCTGACGCTTTCCTATAAAATCGCCCGGTCCTCGCATTTTAAGGTCCTCGTCGGCAATTTTAAAGCCGTCACAGGTTTTACACATTATTTCAAGACGCGGGTTATTTTTGTTTTCAGAAACGAAAATACAGGTGGACTTATACTTTCCTCTGCCTATTCTGCCTCTTAGCTGATGCAGCTGACTCATACCAAAGCGTTCGGCATTTTCTATTATCATAACCGTAGCATTAGGTACATCAATTCCTACTTCAACAACGGTGGTGCAGACAAGAAGCTGTATTTCACCAGTTGAAAAGCTGTTCATAACAGCCTCTTTTTCTTTTGGCTTCATTTTTCCGTGAAGCAGCCCGACCTTATAGTCTTTGAAATCCTTATTGCTTATTGCATTAAAATATTCCTGTGCGCTTTGCAGCTCTGTTTCGCCTTCTTCAACAAGGGGGCAAACAATGTATGCCTGTCTTCCTTCATTGATACTTTTTTTGATAAAATTAAAATATCTTTCTCGGTAATCGGGTGTGACACAGTAGCTGTCAATTGTCTGACGGTTTTTAGGGTATTCGTCAATTATGCTAACATCAAGGTCACCGTAAATAATCAGCGCAAGGGTGCGGGGAATAGGGGTAGCCGACATAACAAGACGGTGGGGCTTATTTCCCTTTGAAGAAAGCTTTGCACGCTGTGCCACGCCGAAGCGGTGCTGTTCATCGGTAATAACAAGTCCTAAATTATTAAAATCTACACCGTCGCTTATAAGGGCGTGGGTGCCGATTGCAATACTGATTTTGCCCTCCTTCAGAAGCTGTCTGCTTTCCTTCTTTTGCTTTGCGGTAAGTGAGCCTGTAAATAAATGACAGGTGACAGGGGTATCTTTAAAGAAGGCTGAAAAGGTTTTAAAATGCTGTTCGGCTAAAATTTCGGTGGGCGCCATTATGGCTGTCTGATAGCCGTTTTTAACTAAAGTATAGCAAAGGGCGGCAGCAACGGCGGTTTTACCGCTACCAACATCT
>JBGUVH010000085.1:0-32716 GCA_045134215.1 Acutalibacteraceae bacterium | reverse complement strand
AATAGAAGTGATAGGCACCTTTATCGGCTATTTTGCAGTAAATATAGCATCGGTGATTTTGCCCTTTGCTCTTGCTTTTGCAGGGGGTACTATGCTTTATATAATAAGTGATGAAATGATACCCGAAACCCACTCCCACGGCAGTCAGCGTGGGGCAACTTACGCGCTTCTTGTGGGATTTTCTGTAATGCTTATCAGTGATGTTTTGTTGGGATAGTGATAAAAAATGGAACGGATTTTATATTATATAGATTAGGGACTTGGCGCCGTATATGAAGCAATAGTTATTATTTCTTCTATAATAGGTCTTGCAAGGTATAGTAAAGTAGGGGGAGAAAAGAATGAATAAAAGGAAAAAAGAACTTGTAAGAACAGTAAAATTTGTACTTTTTTCTGCAAGTGCAGGAATTATCCAGATAGGTGGCTTTACCATATTCAAAGAACTGATGGGTTTTAAAGATTGGTTAGCATATCTTGTATCCCTTGTTTTGTCTGTGGTATGGAATTTTACCCTTAACCGTAAATATACCTTCCACTCATCAAACAATATTCCCGTTGCTATGCTTAAGGTAGCGGCTTTCTATGCAGTGTTTACGCCTCTTTCAACCTATGGTGAGGCTGTGCTTACCGAACAGCTTTTATGGAACGGTTATCTTGTTACTGCTATAATGATGCTTACAAATTTTATTACCGAATATATTTACGACCGTTTTGTCGTGTTTGGTAAAAGCATTGATACTGCAATAAAAGAGGGTAAATAATGAGAGATGATATTTGCACCATACCTGTCAGTGAGGTTTTCGAACAAAATGACGGCTGTCCTGTCTGCAGAATGTATAACACTGTACAAGAAAGGATAATAGAATATATTATGGGGGCTGCAATGATGGAGCCTGACATAAGAATGATTACTAATAAAACAGGCTTTTGCGAAAAACACTTTAGCAAAATGCTTCATAGAAAAGGCAGACTTCAGCTTGCCCTTATGCTCCAGTCCCATATTGATGAGATAAACAGTCAGGTGCTTACCGACAAGCTGTTTTACAGCAATAAGACAAAGGGTCAAAAGGTAAGAAGGATAACAGATTCCTGTTTTATCTGTGACAAGATACAGTGGGGTATGAGCAGAATGATAGATACCCTTTACCGTTGTTATGAAACAGATATGGATTTTAGAAAGATGTTTAACTGTCAGGAAAAGTTTTGTCTGCCCCATTTTGAAATGCTTATGGGTGGCGCAGATAAGAAGAATATGAAATCTTATTACGGAGAATTTGTTAAAAATCTTACGCGTATTACGCAGGACTATTCAAAAACGCTTCATAGCGATATAAAGCATTTTTGCTCTATGTATGATTACAGAAACAGCGGTAAGGATGCTGATTGGGGAAATTCAAAGGATTCTGTCGAGCGTACTATTTCTTTTTTAACAGGAAACGAAGGGTGATAATATGGTTTACAGGAACATACTTGAAGCTATGGGAGATACTCCCATTATAAAGCTCCAGAATATAGTGGATAAGGACAGCGCAGATGTGCTGGTAAAATTTGAAGGACTGAATGTAGGCGGCTCTATAAAAACAAGAACAGCCTTGAATATGATTTTAGACGCAGAGAAAAAGGGACTTATAAATAAAGATACCGTTATTGTCGAACCAACCAGTGGTAATCAGGGAATAGGTCTTGCTCTTGTGGGTGCTGTAAGAGGATATAAGGTGAAAATAATTATGCCCGACTCTGTAAGTGAAGAAAGAAGAAAGCTTGTAAGACATTACGGTGCCGAGGTTATTCTTGTTCATGATGCAGGTAATATCGGTCTTTGTATTGAAGAATGTGTTCAGCTTGCACTTAAAATGAAGGATGAGGGAGAAAATGTGTTTGTTCCTCAGCAGTTTGAAAATCCCGCTAACCCTGCTATTCAGCGTCAGGCAACAGGAAAGGAAATACTCAGTCAGGTAAACGGCGCTATACACGGCTTCTGCTCGGGCATAGGCACAGGAGGAACAATAACAGGAATAGGAGAAACTCTTAAAGCAGAAAATCCTGATATGATTATCTGGGCGGTTGAGCCTGAAAACGCTGCTATTCTTTCGGGCGGTTCTATAGGTACACATATTCAGATGGGCATCGGTGATGGGGTTATTCCCAAAATACTCAATCAGGAAATATATGAAGATGTTTGTATAATAAAGGACGAAGAGGCATTAAGCACCGCTAAGGCTCTTGCCAGTAAGGAAGGAATTATGTGCGGTATAAGCAGTGGCACTAATGTTGCGGCAGCACTTAAGCTTGCTAAAAAGCTTGGTAAAGGAAAAACAGTGGTTACCGTTCTTCCTGATACAGCCGAAAGATATTTCTCAACTCCTTTGTTCGAAGAATAAAATCACATAAATGTTAAATAATTAACAAAAACCGCCGTTTTGGCGGTTTTATTTTTGTGCGATATTGACAAGGGTACTTTAGCGTGATAAAATTATATAAAGTTTTTACGGTGTTGGAGGTTAAAATGAAGATTTTAGTTTGCGTAAAACAGGTACCGGGGTCAAACAATGTTGAGGTTGACGCGGTTACAGGTGTTCTTAAAAGAAACGGAATTGCCAGTAAAATGAATCCGTACGATTTATATGGTATAGAAACTGCACTTTCTCTTGCTGAGGAATACGGAGCAGAGGTAGAAAGTATAACTATGGGTCCTCCTCAGGCTAAAACCGTAATAGAAGAAACGGTTTGTATGGGCGCTAAAAAAGGAACTGTTCTTTCAGACCGTAAATTTGCAGGTGCCGATGTACTTGCTACTGCCTATACTCTTTCACAGGGTATAAAGAAAATGGGTGAGTTTGATATTATTATTTGCGGAAAACAGACTACCGACGGTGATACTGCACAGGTAGGCGCTGAGGTTGCTGAATATCTGGGTATTCCAAATGTATCGAATGTCTTATCGGTAGATAAAATTAACGGGAGAAAGGTTTTTCTTACCGTTTCCCTTGATGACCAGATTGTAAAAATGAGCATAAAAATGCCCTGTCTTATTTCAGTAGAAAATGATATAAATTCTCCAAGACTGCCTTCGTATAAAAGAAAACAGTCACTAGGTGAGGAGGCAGTGACATTTTTGTCCTTTGATGATTTTGATGATAAAAATCCTGACCATTACGGTCTTAACGGTTCTGCAACTCAGGTTGAGAGAATTTTTCCGCCCGAAAAAAACACCGATAAAACATACGTAACAGGTACGGGCGAGGAGCCGGCAGCTGCCCTGTTTGGATTCAGTACGCATAAGAAGCTTATATAGGAGGGATAAAAATGGCTGAGCTTGTAATTAAACAGGAACTTATAAACAGCGAAAACGCTGAAACTCTTAAAAAAAATATGTCCCTTCGGTGCTATTTCCTATGACGGAGAAAAATTAGAAATTTCCTCCGCCTGTAAAATGTGTAGGCTTTGCGTTAAAAAAGGCGGCGGACTGATTGAATACAGAGAAGATGAAGCTACTGCTGTGGATAAATCACTGTGGCAGGGTATTTGCGTATATGTAGACCACAGAGAAAGAAATATTCACCGCGTAACCTGTGAGCTTCTCGGCAAGGCGAGAGAGCTGGCAGCCGTGACAGGACAGCAGGTATATGCGCTTGTTATCGGATATGATATGCGTGAAAGCGTTCAGAAGCTCATTAAATACGGTGCCGACAAGGTTTATGTGTATGATAATGAAGCCTTCGAGCATTTCAGAATTGAACCATATACAGCCGCTTTCTATGATTTTATTGAGAAGATAAAGCCTTCCTCTGTTATGCTTGGCGCTACTAATCTGGGCAGACAGCTGGCTCCGCGAATTGCTGCAAGGTGTAAGGCGGGTCTTACCGCCGACTGTACGGTGCTTAAAATGAAGGACAATACAGATCTTGTGCAGATTCGTCCTGCTTTCGGCGGAAATATTATGGCGCAGATTATTTCTACAAATACCCGACCTCAGTTCTGTACTGTTCGCTATAAGGTGTTCAGTGAGCCTCAGCCTGACTTTAGCAGAACAGGCGAAGTTATTCCTATGTCGGTGGATGCGGAAAAAATTAAATCTGATATCGAAATAATTTCTTATTATGATAAACCCAGAGAGGTGGATATATCCGAGGCGGAGGTAATAGTTGCTGTGGGCAGAGGCGCACAGGGTGAAGCTATGCGAAAATACGCTGAAGAACTTGCTGAGCTGCTCGGCGGTATGGTTGCCTGTACACGTCCACTTGCAGAAGCAAATATTTATGATGCTAAAAGACAAATAGGTCTTTCGGGACGAACGGTAAAACCCAAGTTTATAATATGTCTTGGTATTTCAGGCGCGGTTCAGTTTGCGGCAGGAATGAAGTCCAGTGACTGCATAGTTGCCATAAACAGTGATAAGAATGCTTCTATTTTTGATGTTGCGCATTACGCTGTAGTTGGCGATGTGAACGAAATAGTTCCTTCGCTCATAGAAAAAATCAAGGAGGTAAAGGCAAATGTATAATAAGATAACCACTGCCGATATTGAAAAAATAATAGAAATTTCCAATGATAACAATGTCTTTACCGGTGAAGAAATAAACCACGATTACAGCCACGATGAATTGGGCGGAATAGAAAAAATGCCTGATGTACTTGTAAAGGTACATACTACCGAAGAAATTTCTAAGATAATGAAGCTTGCTTATGAGAGAAATATTCCTGTAACAGTAAGAGGAAGCGGAACAGGGCTTGTAGGAGCTGCAGTTGCTGTTAAGGGCGGAATATTGCTCGAAACCACAGGAATGAACAAAATACTCGAGCTTGACAGAGATAATCTGACAGTTACTGTTCAGCCCGGAGTGCTTTTAATGGAGCTTGCCGCTTTTGCGGAGGAAAATGATTTTCTGTATCCTCCCGATCCAGGTGAGAAAAGCGCAACTATCGGCGGAAATATATCTACTAATGCAGGTGGTATGCGTGCTGTAAAATACGGTGTTACAAGAGATTATGTGAGAGAGCTTACAGTGGTTATGCCAAACGGAGAAATTATGAAGCTTGGCGGAAAGGTTGCTAAAAATAGCTCTGGCTATAGCCTTAAGGACCTTATTATCGGCTCTGAGGGTACTCTTGCGATTATTACAGAAGCTGTGCTCAAGCTTGTACCACTGCCAAAAGTTTCTATAAGTCTGCTGGTGCCTTTCCCTGATATGAAGACAGCTCTGGAAGCAGTCCCCCATATTATTCGTTCAAAGGTTACACCTACAGCTATTGAGTATATGTCAAGGGATACCATTCTTTTCTCTGAAAGCTATCTGGGTAAAAAATTCCCCGATACTAAAAATGAGGCGTATATCCTGCTCACCTTTGATGGAAATACTAACGAACAAGTAGAAAATGACCTTAACAGTGTCGCTGATTTATGCCTTTCTATCGGTGCGCTTGATGCTTATATAGTTGACACCGAGGAGAGAAAAAAATCAGTATGGTCAGCCCGCGGAGCATTCCTTGAGGCAATCAAGGCTTCTACCACTGAGATGGATGAATGTGATGTTGTAGTTCCGGGCAATAAAATTGATGAGTTTATTGTGTTTACACATCATTTGTCTGAAAAGTATAATATAAGAATTCCCAGCTTTGGTCACGCGGGCGATGGAAATCTACATATTTATATATGTAGAGATGACCTTGACGATAAGCAGTGGCAGGAAAAGCTTAAGCTTTGCTTTGATGAAATGTATAAAAAGGCTGAGGAAATAGGAGGTCTTGTTTCAGGTGAGCATGGAATAGGCTATGCTAAAAAGGATTTCCTTAAAAAGCAGTACGGTGAAAGTCATATTGCGCTTATGCAGGGAATTAAAAAAGTATTTGACCCGAAAAATATTCTTAATCCCGAGAAGGTGTGTTTCTGATGCTATTTTTCTATGTGCGTCACGGTGACCCTATTTATAATCCTGATTCTCTTACTCCCTTGGGCGAAAGACAGGCAGAGGCTGTTGCAAAACGACTGGCGTTATACGGAATTGACAGGATTTTCTCTTCTACCTCTAATCGTGCTATACAGACAGCAACTCCTACAGCCGAAATTCTTAAAAAGGATATAACTCAGCTTGATTTCTGTAATGAAGGTCACGCGTGGAGAGATTTTACTGTTGATATAGAAACAGGTAAAAGATGGATATTTCAGGTGAATGAATATCGAAGGCTTATGTGCTCCCCTGAGGTTTTAAGTCTTAGGGATAAATGGTATACTCATTCCGATTTTAAGGATTATCATTTCGAAAACGGATTACAGCGCGTTTCAGAGGAAAGTGATAAACTCTTCAGAAGCTTTGGCTATGAGCATATAAAGGGAACAGGAACATATAAGGTACTTAGAGATAATGAAGAAAGAGTTGCTCTTTTTGCTCATCAGGGTTTTGGATTTGCCTTCTTAAGCAGTCTTTTAGATATTCCGTATCCTGTTTTTGCTATGCATTTTGATACATCACATACAGGAATTACGGTTATTGAGTTTAAAGACGAAAACGGAATAGCTATACCTAAAATTCTTACGCTTGCCAACGATTCACACCTTTATAAAGAGGGCTTACCCACAAAATACAATAACGAAATTTATTTTTAAAAGAGGAATCGGTGATTTTTTCGCCGATTTCACTTTTTTAAAAAAAAGTATTGCATAATTGATTTTTATATGTTATAATCGTAAGGCTGCGAAACTATGCAGTAATATAATACACACATTCCGCTTTGTATTGCAGAAGGTCTCTTTGCCGGAGTTTCCTGTATGGGCGGGATGGAGGTTTAACCTTAGGAGGAAAAACAAATGGCAGTAGTATCTATGAAACAGCTGCTTGAGGCCGGTGTTCATTTTGGACATCAGACTCGCCGCTGGAATCCAAAAATGGCTGAGTACATTTACACAGAAAGAAACGGTATTTACATTATCGACCTTCAGAAGACCGTAAAGAAGCTTAACGAAGCTTATCTTTTCGCTCGCGAAATTTCTGCTGAAGGCAAGGACATTCTTTTTGTAGGTACCAAGAAGCAGGCTCAGGACTCTGTTAAGGAAGAGGCTGAAAATTGCGGTATGCCCTATGTTAACGCTCGTTGGCTCGGCGGTATGCTCACTAACTTCAGCACTATTCAGAAGAGAATTGCCCGCTTAAAGCAGCTCAGAGAAATGGAAGAAGACGGAACCTTCGATCTTCTCCCCAAGAAAGAAACTGTTGGTCTTCAGCTCGAAATTGAAAAGCTTGAGAAATATCTCGGCGGTATCAAGGATATGAAGAAGATCCCCGGCGCTCTTTTCATTGTTGACCCCAGAAAAGAAAGAATCGCTGTTGCTGAAGCTAAGAAGCTTGGTATCCCGATCATCGCTATTGTTGATACCAACTGTGATCCTGATGAAATTGATGCAGTTATCCCTGGTAACGATGATGCTATCCGCGCTGTAAAGCTTATTGCTGAAACTATCGGCGCTGCTATTATCGAAGGCCGTCAGGGTGAGCAGGATGCTCCTGTTGCCGAGGCTGCTGAAGCTGTAGATGCTACAGAAGAAGCTCCTGTTGAGGAAACAACTGAGGATTCTGCAGAATAATTCTGATTTTGAAATTTTAAGAAAAGAGGAAAAGTATTATGGCTTTTACTGCTAAAGACGTACAGACTCTTCGTGAGAAAACCGGTTGCGGTATGATGGACTGCAAAAAGGCTCTCGTTGAGTGTGACGGAAATATGGATGCAGCTGTTGACTATTTAAGAGAAAAGGGACTTGCTTCTCAGGCTAAGAAGTCTTCAAGAATTGCTGCTGAGGGTACTATTGCTGCTGTTGTTAAAAACGGCGTTGGCGCTCTTGTTGAGCTTAACAGTGAAACAGACTTCGTTGCTAACGGTGACGGCTTTAAGGCTCTTGCCGCTAAGGTTGCAGAAATTGTTGCTGACGAAAATCCTGCTGACCTTGAGGCTCTTCTTGCTACCTCTAAGGACGGTCAGACCGTTGAAGAAATGGTACAGGAGCTCTTCCTTGCAATTAGAGAGAATATTAAGGTTCGTCGTTTTGTTCGTTATGAGGGTAAGGTTGTATCTTACATTCACGGCGGCGGTAAAATCGGTGTTCTCGTAAACTTTGAAACCGATGCGGCGGCAGACAATGCAGAGCTTGTTGCTTGCGGTAAGAACATCGCAATGCAGATTGCTGCTATGAACCCTGCTTTCCTTGATGAAGCAAGTGTTCCTGCTGAAGTAATTGAAAAAGAAAAGGGAATTATGATTGCTCAGATGAAGGAAGATCCCAAAATGGCTAATAAGCCTGAGGCAGTTCTCGGCAAAATCGTTGAGGGTAAAATGGGCAAGTACTATAAGGAAAACTGCCTTGTTGAGCAGCAGTACGTTATCGACGGTGACCTTACCGTTGGTAAGTATGTAGAAAGCGTTGCTAAGGCTATCGGTACTCCCGTTAAGATTGCTTCTTATGTTCGTTTTGAAAAGGGCGAAGGTATTGAGAAGCGTGTTGACGACTTCGCTGCTGAAGTTGCTGCAATGGCAAAATAATTAAACCTTAAATAGACTGCACTCGCAAGAAAATCTTGCGAGTGCTTTTTTGTCTTTACTTTTCAGTTTGTTTGTGGTAAAATATGTTTGCGACATCAATTAAATAATTTGTATCCAACGAGGGAAGATATCTTGGTAAAAGGTGTTTTCCTCTATTCCTCGTTGGGTAATTTGGTTGATGTCGCAATTAACCGAGGACAAACACTTTTTCGGCGTACTCCTTGGAGTACGCTTTTTTATTGGGGTATTTTATGAGAAAGATAATTTGCACAGTGTTAGCCATTGTTATTATGATTTCTTTGTGCGCCTGTGAGGAAAATTACACACATGGGGAATATGAGATAACAATCGACTCTATTTGTGATGAAAATAATAAAGTGGGTAACGAATGGTCTAAATACTACTCCTGTAATGGTAGAAATATTAAAAGCGGTGATATAATTACTGCACCGCTTGGGGCAGAGGCTACAATATACGTGCGATTTACGGAAAATGATAAATATTCAGATACGGGATATGGTTGGATAGACATTTCTCTTATAGATGGCGCAAGTACAAGTTTTATAGTAAAGGTAGTAGAGGATAATGGAAGTTATGATGGAAATATAGCTATTTGGAAAGTAACTGTTAAGGTTAAATTAGTTAGAAAAAAACAAGTGAAAGATTAATCTTGCGAGTGCTTTTTTGCTTAATGAAAACGAGCCTGATGTTTAGTTAAATAAACATCAGGCTTGGTTGTTGAATGTTTCATTTATCTCGCCTTGGCGAACTAAGCTAAACCGACAATGTCCGTTTACATCATCTCAGGAGCATCGATTTTAAGTAAATCAAGTACATTCTTAATAACCGTCTTTGTATCGGTGCAAAGGGTAAGACGGGCTTGCATAAGACCTTCGTCATCACCTTTTACTCTGCAGGAGTTATAGAACTTATGGAATTTAGTAGCAAGTTCTTCTACATAGTGGGTAATCTTTGCGGGGTCATAGGCTTTGGCGGAGCTTATAATTTCATCTGTATAAGCGGCAAGATGAACAGTAAGCTCTCTCTCTTCGGGGGTGGTAAGCTTCATAAGCTCTTCAGCGGTACAGGCTCTCTGGGTAATGCCGTCAGCCGCCAGATTTCTTATAATGCTGCAAATTCTGGCATAGGCATACTGAACATAATAAACAGGGTTTTTATTTGATTCTTCAATAGCAAGGTCCAAATCAAAATCAAAGTGAGAGTTAGGCTCACGAAGGTTAAAGAAGAAACGGGCTGCATCAATGGGAACCTCTTCAAGAAGGGTAACAAGGGTAATAGCCTTACCGCTTCTCTTACTTGCCTTTATTATTTCACCGTCCTTAACAAGACGAACCATCTGCATAAGTACAACGTCTAATTTGCTGCTGTCAATACCTAATGCTGTAAGCGCACCTTTAAGACGGGGAACATAGCCGTGGTGGTCTGCGCCGAGAATATCAATAGCCTTGTCAAAGCCGCGGGTAACCAGCTTATTATAGTGATAAGCTATGTCAGGAACAATATAGGTAGGAACACCGTTGCTGCGAACTAAAACAAAGTTATCACTTCCAAAATCCTCGCCCTTAAACCAGAGGGCATCCTCTTCAATATAGGTGTGACCACTTTCTTTGAGCAGTTCAATTATTCTCTTGGTTTCACCGTTTGCATGAAGTGAGCTTTCCTTAAACCAGGTGTTATACTGGATTCTGTATTTTAAAAGGTCATCGTGAAGACCCTGAATATTTTTGGGCAGGGCGAATTCGACAAGAGCCTTTCTTCTTTCTTCCTCGCTGACATTTATAAATTTATCTCCGTTAATATCTGCAAAGGCTTTAGCGTGAGCTATAATATCTGCGCCGTGATAGGAGTCTTCGGGCATTTCAATACTGTTGTCAAAAAGCTGCTGATAACGCAGTGACAGGGAAAGACCAAATTTATTTATCTGATTACCTGCATCGTTAATATAAAATTCTCTTTCAACATAGTAACCCGCTTTTTCCATAACAGCCGCAAGGCAGTCACCCAGCGCACCGCCTCGGGCATTTCCAATATGCATAGGGCCTGTAGGGTTGGCAGAAACAAATTCCACAAGAACCTTTTTGTTTTCGCCAAAACCACTCTCACCGTATTTATCCTGTTTTTCGGCAATATCGGTAAGAATGTCGGAATAATATTTATCACTAAGAAAGAAGTTAATAAATCCCGGACCTGCGATTTCAAAGCGGTCAATATAGGTATCCTTAAAGTCTGCCTTTTCCATAAGAATTTCGGCAATTTTTCTTGGAGCGCTTTTGAAAGCACGTGCCCATACAAGAGCAGCATTGACAGCATAGTCGCCGTGCTTTGTATCCGAGGGAACCTCAATGTTGAAGTCATTAAGCTCTGCCTCGCATAAAATGTTTTCTTCCATAGCCTTTTTGGCTGCGCAGCTTATTAATTCTTTAATTTGATTTTTTGCTTTATTCACTAAAAGTGACATATTTTTAAACCTCTTTTACGGTAATTTCTGTTTTGTTCTGACTCAGTAGTGTGCTGTTTGTGAGAATTGAATATTCAAGGGTAAGATTTCCGCCGAAACAGGTAAGACCGTTTTCTATATGCTCACCGTATATTTCAAGCATTAAACCTGCACCCTGAGCGCTGTAAAGACAGCAGTTTCGTTTGCCGACTTCAATAACCATTCGACTTTCGGTTCCGCCGCTTCTCTGCAGCAGTGTCTGACTGTCGCTGACTTTTATAAGTGTTTGGGTTTCTACACCAAACTCATCCTGCTCACTGTATTTTATATAAAATTTGCCGTCTTTAAGACCGAATTTTCCCTGTGTCTTAAGCTCGATAACATCTTCTTCGCCGTTTATATACTGATAGCCCCTTACGGTTATTATTGCATTTGTCATAGGCTGTTTATATCTACCTGTATTACCTCATTTTCGTATACCTTTTCACCAAGGAGAAGGGAAGCGGTAGAAGAAAATGAAGGAGTTATATCACTGACAAAATAAGAAATATTTCCTTTTTTGTCGTTGCTGCTAAGCATATCCTTTTCTGTCAGAAGATGTTTTACAGCCTCGGCGGTTGAAGTACCTGCATTAATCAGGGTTACATTTTCACCCATAACCTTTTTTATGGCGGAAGAAAGTATGGGATAGTGGGTGCAACCGAGAATCAGTGTATCAACCCCTGCTTCAATCATAGGAGTAAGATACTTTTTGACGGTTTCGTAAACAACAATATCGTTTTCATCTATCCAGCCTGATTCAACAAGAGGGACAAACAATGTACAGCTTTGGCACAGCACCTCGCAGTCGGGAGAAAGGCTAAGAATTTGCTTTCGGTGTTCGCCGCTGTTAATTGTGGCAGAGGTGCCGATAACTCCGATTTTTCCATTTTTTGTGGCACTTACTGCCGCAGCACAGGCGTGAGAAACTACTTCAACAAAGGGAACGGGAAGCTCCTTTGCAGTATCACCTGCTACAGAACTTACAGTACCACAGGCAGCAACTATAAGCTTTACATCCTTTGACAGCAGAAAGGCTTCATCCTGTCGGGCAAATTTTTTAATTGTTTCGTTACTTTTTGTGCCGTAGGGAACGCGGTCGGTGTCACCGAAATAAATTATATCTTCGTTACCAAGCTGTTTTACAAGCTCCTTTACAACGGTGAGTCCGCCAAGTCCTGAATCAAAAACTCCTATAGGACGGTTGTCAGCCATAATATTCCCCCTTTCTGAGTTTATAAGTCAGAACACTATCTATAATATATTAACACATAACTTTCATAACTGCAACATTAATTTATTGTACTTGAAATATATAAGCTTTTGTTATATAATAATACTAATTAGATTGGAGTGGTATGCTTGTTATTAGGTTTATTACAGGATAGAGTCAATTTTACTAAAGCAGTTATATATATTCTTTCGGCGTTGGTGGTTATATTTTTAACCCTACCTTTTCACGAATTTGCCCATGCTTTTGTTGCCGATAAATTAGGCGATAAGACAGCACGCTATCAAAGAAGGCTGACCATCAGTCCCTTTGCTCATATTGATTATTTCGGTGCTCTTGCCATTATTCTTTTCGGCTTTGGTTGGGCTAAACCTGTGCCTGTCAATCCCAGATATTTCAAAAATGCTAAACGGGGAATGGCTATTACTGCCGCTGCTGGACCTGTTATGAACATAATTCTCGCCTTTATAGCCTGTTTTCTGCGTTATGCAGTTATCAGTATATTCGGCGGTAACGCTGTTACTGTTTATGTTTCAATGTTCCTTTCATATTATGTAAGCATCAATATCGGTCTTGCTGTGTTCAATATTATTCCTATTCCGCCACTTGACGGCTGGAAGGTGCTGGGCTCACTCTTGCCTGACAGAATTTACTGGCGTGTTATGCAGTATGAAAGATATATAAGCTTTGCCCTTATTCTTATTGTGTATATGGGAATTCTCGACGGCCCCATAAACTTTATTTCGGGCTTTCTTATAAATGCGGTTAAATTTATACCAAGACTAATTTTCGGGTACTGATTATGGAAATGGTGCTTTCTTACAAGGTAGAAGATTTTGAAGGGCCTTTGGACCTTCTTTTGCAGCTTATTGCAAAAAACAAA
This sequence comes from Acutalibacteraceae bacterium, assembly GCA_045134215.1. Lineage (GTDB taxonomy): Bacteria > Bacillota > Clostridia > Oscillospirales > Acutalibacteraceae > SIG607. Next base: position 19,576 of record JBGUVH010000085.1, on the reverse strand, counting down.
CTTAATATTTACGATATTAAACTTACTGTGCTTATTGACCAATATCTTGAGCAGATAAAGTTAATGGAGCTTAATGATATGGATATAGCGAGTGATTTTCTTGCTATGGCTTCACGACTTATTTATATCAAAACCGTAAGTCTGCTTCCTAAACACGAAGAGGTTGAGGAGTTAAAGCAGGAGCTTACAGGTGAATTACTGGAATATCAGCTTTGCAGAGAGATTGCCGCCAAGCTTAATGTTATGAGTAAGGATATTGACCGATTTGTCAAAAGGGCAGAGCCTGTAGAGCTTGATAAAACCTATACCCTTACCCACGATGCAGGTTTGATTTTCGAAGCGTATCTTGCTGCCGCAGGAAGAGGCAAAAGAAGACTTCCGCCCTCTACTGCGCCCTTTACAAAGATTGTGGCTAAGAAAATCGTTTCGGTTTCTTCAAAAATAGTTTATGTTATGCGAAATCTGTTTAAAGGCGGTACGAAAAAGCTGTCAAGTCTATATAGCGGAGCTAAAAGCCGTTCCGAGCTTGTAGCTACCTTTCTTGCAGTGCTTGAGCTTTGCAAGGCTAACCGTGTAAAGATTTCGGGAGAAGCAAATACTGCAGAGATTACTCTGATTAAGGAGAAGAAAAAATGAACAAGGAAATACTGAAATTCCTTCCTGCCTTTGAAGCTGTTTTATTCGCAAGTGGAGAGCCTGTCAGTATAGACAAATTGAGCGCTGTTTTTGATTTGGATATTGATGAAATTAATGAGGTTACTGAAGCTTTAAAGGAAAGGCTGAATAAAAGCGGCTCGGGAATAGAGCTTGTAAAGCTTGAGAACGCATATCAGCTTTGCACAAGAAGTGAATACGGCGAATATATAAGAAAAATTGCAGATATGCACAGAAAAACTCCGCTTTCCCAAGCGGCATTCGAGGTGCTTTCGGTAGTAGCTTATAATCAGCCTGTTACCAAATCCTTTATTGAACAGGTAAGAGGTGTAGACTGCTCCAGTACAGTTACCACCCTTATAGAAAAAGGGCTTTTGGAGGAGCGAGGTCGTCTTGAGCTTCCCGGTAAACCTCTTCTGTACGGAACAACTAAAAACTTCCTTCGTTGCTTCGGTATTTCCGATTTAAGTGAGCTTCCGCCGCTGCCCCACGACGAAGAGGCTATGCAGTCTGATATGGGTGAACAGCTTTCGGCAATTGATGTTATTGAGGAAAGCGAATAAATCAGGAAAATAATGTAAAAACTAATATAAGTTTAAGGTGTGTGAAATATGAGTGAACAGAAATTAAGAGGAATAATGGATACATCTATGGAAAAGCTTCGCACAATGGTGGATGCAGATGTTGTTATCGGTACACCAATTGTTCTTGGTGAGCTGACCTTAATTCCTGTATCAAAGGTTGCTTTCGGTCTGGCAACAGGCGGAAGCGATTTCCCCACAAAAACACAGCAGGAGGTTTTCGGCGGTGCCAGCGGCGCGGGGGTTACTGTTTCCCCTGTAGGCTTTTTGAGTGTCAAGGGCGATAGCATCAGAATGATACCTGTATCCAGTGAGTCTACCGCTGTTGACAGAGCTATTGCAGCTGCCCCTGAAATTATTGATAAGGTAAAGGATGTATTTACCGCTAAAGAGTAATTTGTAATAGAATTCTTCTCCCTTTAATAAATATGTTAAAAGGGAGGGGAGTTAATGAAACGAATTTTCTGTGTTGTGCTTTGCGTTTTTATGCTTCTTTATTCGCTTCCCGTTTCGGCAGTATCGGTATCCGCTTCTGCGGCGACTCTTATAGACGGGGTTAGCGGAAAGGTGTTTTTTTCTAAAAATCAAAACGCAAGGCTTTCAATGGCAAGTACTACCAAGATAATGACAGCCTTACTGCTTTGTGAAAGCGGAAAATTGGCTGATGTAATAACCATCACTCCCGAAATGGTATACATCGAAGGCTCGTCAATGGGGCTTCGGGTTGGAATGAGGGTGACAGGTCGAGATCTGCTTTACGGAATGATGCTGTCTTCAGGTAACGATGCGGCAACCGCCGCGGCTATTGCTGTGGGCGGAAGTGTAAAAAGCTTTGTTTCAATGATGAATGAGAGAGCTATAAGGCTTGGACTTGAGAACACTCATTTTGACACTCCCTCGGGACTTGACGGAGATACTCATTACACCACAAGCTATGATTTAGCCTGTCTTGCAAGATTCGCTCTTTCAAACAGTGATTTTTATAATGCCTGTAAAACAAAGAGGATAACCCTTGACTGCTTTGGTGAAAAAATAACCCTTAATAATCACAACAAGCTTCTTAATATGTATGAAGGCGCTGTGGGTGTAAAAACAGGGTTCACAAAGAAATCGGGAAGATGTCTTGTTTCGGCGGCAGAAAAAAACGGCGGACTGGTTATTGCCGTAACTCTTAACGACGGTAATGATTGGAACGACCATATAAATATGCTGGAATACGGCTTTTCACTTATGGACGAAGAACTTATTTCATTTGAAGAAAGCGGCTATAGTATACCTGTTTTTTCGGGGGAAAGCGATTTCGTTACAGCTAAAAGCGAAGGTGTTCAGTTTCGTACGGTAAGCGGCGAAGCTGTTATAAAAAAGGAATATATTTATCCTTACCTGTACGCTCCTGTAAAAAGGGGGGATGAGGTAGGTTATATAGAATATACAAACGGTGGATTTACCGTTGCTGTTCAGAGGCTTTATGCCCAAGAGGATGTAAATGAAGTAAAGCAAACAGATTCACTTCTAAAAATTTTCACCGCGTTTGTGAAAATGCTTTGTTACATATAAAGGAGAAATTATGAAAGATAATAAAATCCGTCTTCAGAAGCACCTATCAGAGTGTGGTGTTGCTTCCAGAAGAAAAGCGGAGGAATTAATCGAAAATAAAAAGGTTCGTGTGAACGGACACATAGCGTCACTTGGGGACAAGGTAGACCCTGTAAGAGATAAGGTGACCGTTTCGGGAAAGAATGTAATTCCTGTTAATAAAAAGGTTTATATAATGCTTCACAAGCCCAGAGGCTTTGTAACCACCGTATCGGACGAGCTTGGCAGAAAGTGTGTAACTGACCTTGTGAAAGATGTGGGAGTAAGGGTGTTTCCTGTAGGAAGACTTGATAAGGATTCAGAGGGACTGCTTTTCCTTACTAACGACGGAGAGTTTGCTAATAATCTCACCCACCCCTCAAAGCATGTGAATAAAACCTATAGAACGACGGTAAAGGGCGAGGTTGATGATGAACAGATAATAAAGCTTTGTGACGGTGTTGAAATTGATGGCAGAAAAACTCTTCCTTGCGAGTGCTTTGTTGCTGAAAGAAAGAGCGACAGGACCGTACTTATCTTTGTTATACACGAAGGCAGAAACCGTCAGATAAGAAAAATGTGTGAGGCAGTTGGACTTACGGTAATTCGTCTTAAGCGTACCGAAATTGCAGGTGTTAAAATGGGTATGCTGCCCCAAGGTAAATGGCGTGACCTTAATGAGCGGGAAATGAAGAGGCTTACCTCCATTTCCGAAGGCAAGGAGGGTGCAGGTAATGATTAGCGTTCTGCCCTCTAAGGATAAAGGGGAAATTGAGTCACTTTTTAAAAAGTATTCTCTTGATTTTAATGAGAATTCGGGCTGTGTTATAGCAAGATGTGAGAGTGAAATTCTTGGCTACTGTCTTTATTTTCTTGATGAAAAGGAAATGACAATACTTGAGCTTGAGCCTAAAGATGACCTTTTTCTTGCCGATGGAATACTGAGAAGCGCAATTCATAATGCTGTTTGCGCAAATGTGATTGCTGTTCGCTATAGTGAAAATTCGCCTGAGGCTATTTTTGAGAAGCTTGATTTTATAGCTGACAGGGAAGAGAAAAAGCTTGATGCTTCAAAGCTTTATAAAAGCTGTAGCAGCTGTGGCAGTAATCAGGGTGCAAACAATAGTTAAGAAAAACACTTGATTTTTTTTATAAGTTGTGATATTATTGCTATATTGTAGATTAGGAGGACTAAAAATGGAAGTTTTACAGATTATTATCGGTATATTACTTGGCTTACTTTCCTTGGTTTTGATCGCTCTTATCCTTTTTCAGCAGGGTCACAGAGCAGGTATTTCTGGTGCCATTTCAGGCGCAGCAGAAACCTTCCTTTCCAAGAATAAGGCAAGAACAGCAGATGCCGCACTGAAGCGCTACACAATGATTGGTGCAATCGTTTTCTTTGTACTTGCTATTGCTGCTACCGTTGTAGCTACTATTATTGCGTAAATAAGCGAAATGAAAATATGAAGCACGGTGTAAAAACCGTGCTTTTTTCATATTTGTACGCTGTTTTTCATAATGATTTCTAAGGGGGATTAGTATGAAAATATTATCTGTTTTGTTATGGACGGCTGTGGGAGTTTATCTGCTTTGTTATATTATACTTCTTATTTTAACACAAAAGCCCTTTAAAACTATGCTTTTAAATGCTCTTACTGCCTGGTGGTGTATTGCGGTAATAGAGCTGACTGCATTTTATACAGGACTTCATCTTCCGCTTAATGTGGGAACGGTAACAGTGTCGGGTATTCTGGGTGTACCGGGAGTGATTTTGCTGGAAATAATGAAATATATTATATTTATTTAAAAAAACAGGTGAGAAAAGCACTATAATATGGTATAATGTTTGTGAAATATAAAAAATGGAGGAGCCTATGTTAAACATTGTTTACGGTCGCGCTGCAACGGGAAAAACAACATTAGTGCTTGAAAAAATAAGAAACACGGCAGAGAACGGAAAATCTGTGGTGTATATTGTGCCCGAACAGTTTTCTTTTGAAAGCGAAAGGGCTGTTCTTTCTATGCTTGGAGATAAAATAGCAGGTAGGGTTAATGTGGTAAGCTTTTCGAGTCTTGCGGATATTATGACCTCGCTTTGCGGTGGCTCTGCCCGTAATGTTCTCAGTGATGCCGATAAAATTATGTTTATGAGCAAAACTCTTAAATCCCTGCAGGACAGCCTTCCTATATGGCGTAAATATATTTCCTCTGTTGGCTTTGCTTCCAAAATAGTAGACATTATAGGTGAATTCAAGGTAAGCGCTGTATTTCCAGAGGAGCTTGAGAAAACGGCAGAGCTTATAGACGGCTCACTAAAGGAAAAAATAAATGCATTGGCACTTGTTTATCGTACCTATGACGCTTTGGTGGGCGAAAGATTTATAGACCCTGCGGACAGGCTACAGAAGCTGTTTTACGATTTGCAGAAGAATAAATACTTTTTAGATAAAGAGGTATTTATTGACGGCTTTAACGGATTTACAGGTCAGCAGTATAAAATTATTGATCTAATTTGCGCACAGGCAAATTCTGTCTGTGTGGCTTTGCTGTACGACAAAGAGGATAAACAGGGAATTTTTGAAAATACAAAGGCTACCTCACAGAAAATAATTTCCTTAGCTGAGAAATATAAAATGACGGTAAATGAGGAAAACTGCGGGACAACCCATTTTAAAAGTGACGGCATAAAAAATGTAGAGGAAATACTGTCCTGCGGCGCTGACAGTCAGAAGGCTTATGACTGTCAGGGTGTTACTCTTTGTATTGCCAAAACCGTTGATGATGAGGTGAATTTTGCCGCTAGAAGCATCAGACGGCTTGTGCGTGAAGAAGGTTACCGCTATAAAGATTTTGTAGTTATTGCCAGAAATATAGAAACCTATGAAAATGCAGTAGAGCGTGAGTTTACAGCTAACGGTATATGCTGTTTTTTTGATAAGCGCACCGAGCTTACCATATCTCCTCTTTATGCGCTTATTGACGCAGCTATGGACTGCGCTGTACGATTTTCTACCGAATCAATATTCCGTTTCCTTAAAACCGGCTTGGTGCTTGATTTTACAGAGGAGGAAATAAGTGAGCTTGAAAACTATGTTTATCTTTGGGATATAGATAAGGAAAACTGGCTTAAAGAGTGGGATATGGACCCTACAGGCTTTTCAAAAACAGATGAAAAGAAAGGGGAAGAGATAGAACTTTCTCTTCATAGGCTAAACTCACTGAGAGAAAAAGCAGTTAATGCTATACAAAAATTCAGCAGAGGCTTTAAAGGTAATGTCCGCGATATGTCCTATGCTACCGTATGTCTTATTAAGGACATTAATTGTGCTCAGAATATGAAGACTATGATAGACTCATCAAAGGAAATATTTTCACCCGAGGATATTGATGTGCTTCGTCAGAGCTGGGACTTAACTATGCAGGTGTTTGACGGACTTGTAAGAAGCTTTGGCGAGGATAATATGTCCTGTCAGCAGTACAGAGAAATGTTTGCTACCGCCTGTCAGCTTACAACCGTTGGAAGAATTCCACAGATGCTTGATGAGGTTACCTTCGGTGCGGCGGACAGAATTCGTCCCTCATATCCTAAGGTTGCTTTTATTCTAGGTGCGAATTACGGCGTTTTTCCTGCAATAAGTGAAAATAACAGTGTAATCAGTAACAGTGACAGACGGATACTCAGGGCAGCGGGGCTTCAGATAAGGGATAAAACAGTGTTCCAGACTGTAGAGGAAAATCTGCTTGTTTATTCCTGTGTTTGCTGTGCCTCTGAAAAGCTTTTTATAAGCTGTGTCGAAACGGGCGGTGACTCTAAAACAAAAGAACCTTCAGCCTTCTTTTCTATATTAAAGGATAAACTTTGTGGTGTTAAGCTTTTGCATGAGCCTATAAGCCGACTTTGTGAGGAAAATTACCCTGAAACAAAGGCTTCGGCATTTAAAGCCTTGTGTCATTATATAGGGAATAATATAGAGGGCGCTGCCGAAATTGCAGAGTCTCTGTTTACAGATGTTAAGGAAAAAGAAAAGTTTTCCTCTATTGAGGCTGCTTCAAGAAGATACGCTATGAAGCTTAGCGAGGATAAGGCTAAGGCGCTGTTCGGTAATAATATAAGTCTTTCTGCAACCAAGTTTGATACATATCATACCTGCCGTTTCAGATATTTCTGCAGATACGGGCTTGATACCGATGTGATACAGCCTGCTAAGCTTGATACAATGCAGAGAGGTACCATTGTTCATTTTGTACTTGAACAGTTCTGCAATGCCCATTTAAGTGATATTGAAACGGTTGACAGGGAAACTATCGAGAAGGAAACCGATAAGTATATAGCAGAATATTTTGATAGCATTAAGGGCAGTGAATTCCTGTTTACAGCCAGATTTAATTTCCTTCTTAAAAAAATCAAAGAGGGAATTATTGAGGTTATTGGGCGTATAGTGGAGGAATTTGCACAGAGTAAATTCCGTCCCGAAAGGTGCGAGGTATCTATTGGTAATGACGGCACTATTCCCACCGTTACCTTCCCGTTTTCCGAAAGCGGTAAGCTTTCTCTTTACGGAAGCATTGACAGGCTTGACAGATGGGGAAGCTTTGTAAGAATTGTTGATTATAAAACAGGAAGCAAAAAATTCGAGCTGTCTGATACCCTTTACGGACAGAATTTGCAAATGCTTATTTATCTTTACTGTGTTATAAGAGGTAACTCACAGTATAAAGGGCAAAATCCTGCGGGAATTCTTTATCTTATTTCCAAAAAAGACCTTGATAAAAAGGGTATGGCTATGAACGGACTTCTTTGTGAAAATAAGGATGTTATTGAGGCTATGGAAAAGGATAACGAGGGTGTGTTTATACCTAAATACAAGCTGAAAAATGACGGAACACCATATAAGAATAATGCTTCATATATTTCCGAGGAAGCCTTTGATGTGATTTTTGATTATATAGAAGAGCTTGCCGAAAAGATGGGTAAAACTCTTCACAGCGGTGATATAGAGGTAGAGCCTGTGGATGCCTGTAACAGTATTGCCTGTCAGTACTGCTATTACAGTGCGGTTTGCGGCATTGAGGATGAAGAGCATAAATCGGTTGTAAAGCTTTCGAATTCGGAAATTATCGAAACTATGAGAGGAGGCGGAGAAAATGGGATTTAAGCTTACAAAGCAGCAGGAGGCTGCTGTTAAAGAGCAGGGAAGTATACTTGTTTCTGCCGCCGCCGGTTCGGGAAAAACAGCCGTACTTGTTCAGCGTATAATTGAACAACTGACCAGAAGCGAAAATCCTGTAAGAGCTGACAGAATTTTGGTGGTTACCTTTACTAATTCCGCAGCATCTGAAATGAGGGCGCGTCTGGAAAAGGGTATTAATGAATATTGTATAGAGCATCCTTACGATAAAGCGGCAATCAAGCAGAAGCTTTTGCTTCAGAGTGCGTCTATATGTACTATCGACTCCTACTGTATTTCTATGGTAAGGGAAAACTTCCATAAAGCAGGGGTGGATATAGATTTTAAGATAGCTGAAGAAAACGAGCTTGAGGGTATAAAGGAAAAGGCAGTCAATGAGGTTTTTGAAAGATATTTCGCTAGTGAAGATGAAGTGTTTATACAGCTTCTTGATGCCTTCGGTTCGGTGTATGATGAAAGCAGTCTTTCACAGGCTGTTAAAAAAATATGCGAAGTAAGTATGAATATGCCATTTCCTTCTGTTTGGATGAAGGATATGCAAAAGAGATATTCTGACGGCTCTTTTACACTGTGGCGCAATCAGGCTTTAAAGCAGGCGGCTGAATATGCAAGCCGCGCCCAAAGATATATTCTTGCGGCAGATAAATACCTTTGTGCTGATGAAAAGTTAAAGGCTGCCTACGGTCCGTCTATGGAAAATGGCAGAGGAAAAACCGAAAAAATCCTCGATTTGATTGAAACGGGAGAATGGGATACGGTATATTCTCTGATTAGTTCCTTTGCTTTCGAAAAATTTAAGAGCCTTAAGAATTCAGGCGCTGATAAAAACGCAGTATGTGTTAAGGAGCTGAGAGATTTTGCAAAGGCTCAGCTTGAAAAGGCAAAGTCCATAATTTACGGTACTGAACAGACAGTCAGAAGCCATTATGAAGCCACAGCGCCGCTTTCCTCACTTATGTTTGTTCTTGCACAGGAATACTATGAAGAGCTGCAGACTATCCTTATGGAAAAGGGAGTTTATTCCTTCAGCGATATTGAGCATAAAGCTTTTGAACTACTTTGCGAGTATAATGAAAAAGGTGACATTTCGCTTAAAGAGGGCGCAGAGGAATTTACAAAGCAGTACGATGAGATTTTTGTTGACGAGTATCAGGATGTCAATGACCTTCAGGATAAATTTTTCTATTATCTGGCAGATATGGGGAAAAAACTTTTTGTCGTTGGGGATGTAAAGCAAAGTATTTATGGCTTTAGAGGCGCCAATCCTGAAAACTTTTTAAGTAAGCAGGAAAAAGCAGTTGACTTCCGCAAGGCAGAGGACGGAGATATTAAGTCTATAATACTTGACGCTAACTTCAGAAGTAAAAGCGGAGTATGTGACTGCGTTAATTTTATTTTTGACCGTATTATGACCAAGCAGTTCTGCGGTATTGACTACAGTGCTACCGAAAGACTAAGCGCACAGGCAAAATTTCCTGACCTTGAGCTTCCTGCCGCTCAGTTTCATCTTGTGGATACACAGGGTGAAAATGAAAAGACTGCAGAAGCGGCTTATATAGCAGACTACATTTTGAAGGTTATGGCGTCCGGTGAGGTAATACGCGATAAGGAAACAGGTAAACTAAGGAATGCCCGTTTCTCTGATTTTGCTGTATTGGTACGTTATTTAAAGCCTGTATCCAAAGCGCTTATAAGTGAGTTTACTAAAAGAAATATACCTGTAAGCTATACAAAAGAGGGCTTTCTTGAGGCGCGGGAAATTAAAATTATGCTATCTCTTTTAAGTGTAATAGATAATCCCACTCAGGAAATAGAACTGCTTTCAGTTCTTATGTCACCCTTTTTCCGTTTTACCCCTGATGATATGGCAGATATAAGAATAAGCAAGAGAAAATGTAATCTTTATGCGGCTCTTGTTGCCTCTGCTAATAACGGAAATAAAAAATGCGCTGATTTCATAGAGCGTATAGGAGATTTTAGAAAATATGCTGCAGTAATGCCGCTTTCCAAGCTGATTACACATATTTACGATGTTACCGATTTTACGGGTATGGTTTCTCTTATGAGTGAAGCCCAGTCCCGTGTCGCTAATCTTAATTATCTTACAGATCTGGCGGCTTCCTTTGAGGCTTCAGGTAATCACGGCATTTCTGCTTTTAAAAGACATCTTGAAAGACTTGGGGACGGAAAGCTTAAGGGTGCTGTTATGAATTCAGGCGGTGACAGCGTTCAGCTTGTTACGGTGCATTATTCAAAAGGGCTTCAGTATCCTGTATGTATTTTTGCTTTTACAGGCTCTCCCTTTAACAGTATTGACCAGAAGCAGTCCCTTATCATTGACACCGATTATGGTATTTCCTTTAAGTATTATGATGAGGATGAGGGTGCAGTTGTTCCTGTTGATAAAAAGCTTCTTTCGGTATTTTCTAAAAACAGACAGCTTAAAGAAGAGCTTCGTATGTTTTATGTTGCTGCTACCCGCGCTGAAGACAGACTTGTTATTACTGCTGCAAAGAAAAATCCAGAGTCAGCCCTTTCAAAAATTGCTGTAAAGCTGTCTGCTGCTGATGGCATTATAACCGAGGATATTTACAGTACAGCAAACTGCTATGCCGATTGGATAATCCCCTGTATGCTTCTTCACCCTGACGGAAGTATGCTCAGAAAGCTTGGGGATTATGAGATGGAAGCTGACGGCAATAAGGATATGCTGATAACCGTAGGCAAGGTACAGGAGATAGCAGAGACTAAAAGCGAAAAGAATTCAGAGGTTAACAGCGATACCGTAAAGGAAATTTGTCGGCGAATAGAATATGAGTATCCCTTTGAAGCTCTCAGAAATATTCAGTCCAAGGCTGCTGTTTCTTCTATGATTAAAAAAGAGGAGGCAGAAAGCTTTGACTTTACCTCTTTGCCCGGATTTTTAAATAATACGGGACTTACCCCCACCGAGCGCGGAACTGCAGTTCACAAGATTATGCAGTATATGGATTTTTCGGCTATTAAAGAGGATTTCGAGGGCGAAATAAACAGACTTCGGGAATGGGAATATATAAGTGAGAATGAAGCTCAGGTAGATACAGGGCATATAAAAACTTTTGTGAACAGTGATATTTTCAAAAGAATGTGCGCTTCAAAGGATTTGCACAGAGAAATGAAGTTTTTGACCTTTATGCCTATTTCTTCTATAGAGGAAAATCTGCCACAGCATTTAAGGGACGAAAATATAGTTGTTCAGGGTGCTGTGGACTGTATGTTTGTAGAGGACGGCGGTTTGGTAATTGTAGACTTCAAAACAGACAGAGTAAAGGACGAAAAGAGACTTGTTGACTCCTATGCAGAGCAATTAAATATTTACGCTGTTGCCTGTGAAAAAATAATGGGACTGCCTGTCAAAGAAAAAATTATATATTCTCTTGTTTTGGATAGGTGTATTGTGGTATAATAAAAGGAAACGATATAATAAATCAAAATATTAGAGAATCTTAATCCTAATGATTTTTTGGAGGAATTAGTTTTGCCGAAAAAAATAAAAAAAATAGCAGACGGTGTGGAAGCACTGTATCTGCCCAATAAATCTTTTAATACCACCTATGTGTCGGTGAATTTTTACCTGCCGCTTTGTGAAGCTACTATTGCAAAATTCGCTCTGCTTCCCGAGGTTATGGCTACCTGCAGTGCAGATTATCCCGATTACCTTAAGCTTAACTTTAAGCTTTCATCCCTTTACGGAGCCGACGCGGTTGCCTCGGTTTCAAAGGTTGGCAATTGTCTTTGTGTAAAGTTTTCGGCATCTTCAATTAATAATAAGTATGCCTTCGGCGGCGAAAGGGTTGTTGAGGATACTATAGGTCTGCTTCTTGATTTGATATTCAGTCCTAAAACCGAAAACGGCTCTTTTTATGAAGAAGACCTAAAAAGAGAAAAGCGTAAGCTTATTGAGCGTATCAGAGGCGACCTTAACGAAAAGCGGATTTATGCAAGAAACCGACTTGTTGCCGAAATGTTTGAGGATGACCCTTACGGTCTTTATAGACTTGGTACTGTTGAGCAGGTTTTAAAAATAACAGGTAAAGAGCTTTATAATGCCTGGAGGGAAATGCTAAGCTCCTCTTATGTGCGTATTCATATAATAGGCGAGGAAGAGCCTGTACAGGTTTATGAGCGTATAAAACAGGAATTTTCTGCAATAGAAAGAAAGAATATAACTGACATTAAAAATGTTTCTGTCCTTAAAAAGAGAAATGAAGCCAAAAGGGTAGAAGAAAGAATGGATGTAGCTCAGGGAAAGCTGGTTATGGGCTTTAACTGCGGCGGCGGTGATGATGACTCCACACTTGATGTAATGATGATGTGTGATATTTTCGGCGGCGGACCTTATTCAAGGCTGTTTACCAATGTGCGTGAAAAAATGAGTCTTTGCTATTATTGCAGTGCGCAGTCTGTGAGAAATAAAGGTTATATGACTGTTGACTGCGGTGTGGAGCAGGAAAATGCTACCAAGGCTGAAGAAGCAATACTTGAACAGCTCGGCATAATGAAGGCGGGAGAATTCAGTGATTTTGAATTTGAGTCGTCACTTAAAAGCATAAAGGATTCACTTAAAACCTATAATGACAGCCAGAGTGGACTTGATGTGTGGTATACCGTCAAGGCGGTAAACGGCAATATCTATTCTCCCGATGAAATAATAGAGAAGCTCTCAGAGGTTACCAGAGAGTCGGTTGTCAGGGCGGCAGAAAACTGTAGCCTTAATACAGTTTATTTATTGCTTAATGCAGAGAAGGTGTAAGGCTATGAAAAAAGAAATATTAAAGGGCCGCTTCGGTGAAGCTTATGTAAAATATCTTCATCCTTCGGGACTTAAGATTTTTGTATATGAAAAACCCGATTATTCTTCTAATTACGCTGTGTTCGGTACTAAATACGGTTCGATTGATACCTTTTTTAGTAGCGACGGTGGAAAAAGCTTTGTTTCGGTTCCTGAGGGAATTGCTCATTTTCTTGAGCATAAGCTTTTCGAAAGCGAGGATGGGGATGCTTTTTCCCGTTATGCAGAAACAGGAGCAAGTGCTAATGCATATACCTCTTTTGACAGAACCTGTTATCTGTTTTCCTGTTCAGACCGTTTTTATGACAATCTGGAAATATTGCTTGATTTTGTTCAGCATCCTTATTTTACAGCACAGACGGTTAAAAAAGAGCAAGGGATTATCGGACAGGAAATAAGAATGTATGATGACAGCCCCTCCTGGCGTGTGCTTTTCAATATGCTGGAAGCAATGTATGAAAAGCATCCTGTAAGAATTGATATTGCAGGAACGGTAGAAAGTATATCGGAAATAACCGATAAGCTGCTTTATGAATGTTATAATACCTTTTATAATCCTTCTAATATGTTTGTCTGCGTGGCAGGTAATGTAAAGGCTGACGAGGTTGCCGATTTTGTGGATAAGCATCTTCTTTCCTCAAAGCCTGTTGATATAGTAAGAGGCTCTTTTAGTGAGGGTGCAGATGTTAAAAGAGTATATACCGAGCAGTGCCTTGAGGTGTCTTCTCCTCAGTTCTGCTTTGGCTTTAAGGAACAGTGCGACAGACCTGAAAAAACGGCCCAAGAGCGTGTGGAAATGGGTGTTGCGCTTGAGGTACTTGCAGGGGACTGCTCTCCTCTCTATAAGCGGCTTATTGACCTTGAGCTTATAAATGATGAGTTTGAAACCGAATATTTCACAGGAAGCGGATATGCCTGCGTAATGTTTTCAGGTGAGTCGGAAGCGCCAAGTGACGTGAAGAACGAAATTCTGAGTGAGATAAAGCGAATTATTGACGAGGGTGTTGAAGAACAGCTTCTGGCTACTGTTAAACGCGCTATGTACGGTGATGTTATAAGAAGGTTTAACAGTACCGAGAATATTGCGAGTCAGATGATAGAGTGCGCTATGTTTGGCTTTGATTTGTTCAGTGAGCCTGACATTATTGCCGGTGTCACTGAAGAAAAGGTAATACAGTGCCTTAAAAAACTTTATGAAGAAAAATCTGTTCTTTCAGTTATACTTCCGAAGAATTAGAAAGGATGTTTTAATATGGCGAATACTATTACGATTTTTGGTATAACCATTACTATTGACCCCATAGCATTTACTATACCTGTCGGTGCAGGTTGGCCGATATACTGGTATGGAATTCTTATTGGCACAGGATGTCTTCTTGCGCTTATTTACGGTATGAAATTCGCTTCACGCTTCGGCATAGACAAGGACAGAATGCTTGATGTGGTAATTGTTACCATTCCCGTTGCTATCCTTTGCGCAAGAGCATATTACTGTATTTTTGAAAATGTAAACGGAACAAGAATATCTTCAATAAAGGAATTTTTCGGTTTTGGAGAAGCAGGCGGGTTTTCAGGTCTTGCTATTTACGGCGGTGTTATAGGCGCTTTCCTTTGCGGAGCGCTTATGTGTAAGCTTCGCAAGGTGAATATTTTGGATATGTTTGACCTTGCTTCTCTTGGCTTTCTTATAGGTCAGGCAATAGGAAGATGGGGCAACTTTACTAACCAAGAGGCTTACGGTACATTTACGGGAAGCTCATGGTGGGGGATGCAAAGTGAAACAACTATAAGAGAAATGGGTGTAGGACTTGTTCATCCCTGCTTTTTGTATGAATCACTGTGGTGTATAATAGGCTTTGTTATTCTTCATAATATAAGCAAAAAACGTAAATTCAGCGGACAGATTTTCCTTATGTACGGCGCTTGGTACGGACTTGGAAGATTCTTTATTGAAGGAATCCGTACAGACAGTCTTACTATAGGTGAAATTCGCGTTTCACAGCTGGTTGCCGCTATTGCTTTTATTGTTTGTGTTATTTTACTTGTTTACTTCTTTAATAAAACTAAAAAGGTTTATGAAACACTGCCCTACGAAGCAATGTTTGATGAGCAGATGAAGGACGAGGAGAACATAGAGGAAGAAACCGAAGCTGTTGAAGCTCTTTGTGAGGACAGCATAGAAGAAACCGAAGAAGCCGAAATTACGGAAGGAGAATAAAAAATGCCGCAAATTATTGACGGACGTGCTGTAGCTGCGTATGTAAAAAATAAAGCTAAAGACGAGGTAGAAGCGCTGTATAAGAATAATATACCTGTATGCCTTGCTGTTATATTAGTAGGTAACGACCCTGCCTCCTGTGTATATGTTGCAAATAAAAGAAAGGATTGCGACGAGCTGGGCATAAAGTCTGTTGAGTATGCTCTCCCTGAGGAAACAACAATGGATGAGCTTTTGGCTCTTATTGAAAAGCTTAATGAGGACAAAGAAATAAACGGAATTTTATGTCAGCTTCCGTTACCAAAGCATCTTGATGAAACAAAGGTGCTTGAAACCATTTCGCCTTTTAAGGATGTTGATGCGTTTCATCCCGAAAATGTAGGTAAGATTATGACAGGAAAGTATGAATTTCTGCCCTGCACACCTGCGGGAATTATGGAAATGCTTAAGTACTATAATATTTCGGCTGAAGGTAAGAGCTGTGTTGTTATAGGAAGAAGCAATATAGTAGGTAAGCCTATGGCAATGCTTATGCTTCACAGTAATGCAACCGTTACCATTTGTCATTCAAGAACAAAGAATCTTAAAGAGGTTTGCGCAAATGCAGATATACTCATTTCTGCTGTGGGTAAGGCCGGTTTTGTTACTGCCGATATGGTAAAGGATGGAGCAGTGGTTATAGATGTAGGAATGAACCGCAATAAAGAGGGTAAGCTTTGCGGTGACGTTGATTATGAAAATGTCAGCGCAAAGGCTTCTATGATAACTCCCGTACCCGGTGGTGTAGGACCTATGACAAGAGCTATGCTTATGTGTAACACCGTCACTGCCGCTAAAAAACAGAATGGAATTTAAGAGTATGAAGAAAATTATCGCTGTTTTGTTTTCTATATTATTCCTATGTATTGCTGTTTGTGGCTGTGGTGAAATAAGGACTGGGGATTTAAGCTTTAAGCCTTATGACGAATTGGTTGTTTTTACCCCTGACAGTATTCCAGAGGAGGCTGCAGAGCTTTTTTCAATGGAAAAAAACAAAATAAAAGAGAATATGGAAAGCTCAGGTATTTTGCTTAGCGGTGCAAGAAAGGATAGAAGATTAAGCTTTACTGTTATCTCTGAAACCACTGAATTTTCAAAGCGTGTGGAGGATTTTTCTGTTTATACACAGCTTGAGCTTAATGAGATAGCCAAAACACTTGTCCCTGATTATCTTTCTTGTTTTAAAACCGATGATGCAACATACATATTTTCCGACGGAAATGTGATGGGACCGAGTCGTCCGTTCTGTACCCGTCAGTATGTAACTGTTAAAAACGGTAAATTATATGTGGTATCTTTTACTACTGATGATGAAATGTTTGAGCTTGTGGACGAAAACAATATAATTCAGGTTATGAACAGTCTGAGCATTAAAAAGGATTTATCCTCTGATATGCTGTCTATAATAATAGTGTCAGTAAGCTTACTTGCAGTAGCTGCATTGGTTGTTTTTATTGTTATTTCTCTCGTAAAAGATATTAAAAACAGAAATAAGAAAGCATAATTTAACTGTTTGTTAACAATTAAGAAGCAAAAATGTTAAATCTGTGATTTATACTTTAGCCACACCGGTAAAGGAGAATTATTATGGATGAATTCAATATAAATAACAGCTCGCATAATGACGAGCTGCCAAAAAACGAAGAAAAGCAGAGCTATGTTTACAGTCCTGACTATTCGGTTCCTTATTATAATAATAACACTGTAAATACAAAAAAGGACGAAAAGAAGAGCAGGAACTGGGTGACTGTGCTTGTATGCGTACTTCTGTCGCTTATTATAGGAATATCGGGAGGCGCTTTTGCCGCAAGCTATATGATTGCAAAAATTCCCCAGACTCCTTCTGAAAATCAGAGTAGTGGAGAAAACCGTACCGATATTAATATTACTGTTGACGAAACAGTAAATTCAGCAATTGAAGCTGTTGCAAAAAAAGTTACTCCAAGCGTTGTAGGTATACGCACCACAGCGGCTGTTCAGAGCTTTTTTGGCGGAAGCACCGAATCTACAGGCGAGGGCTCAGGAGTAATATATACTGATGACGGATATATTATTACCAACTATCACGTTATTAAAAGCGCTACGGGAAGAACAAATGCGTCAATAGAGGTTTTCTTTGAAAGTGATATAGAAAACCCTGTATCCGCAACAGTAGTTGGCTATAATATTGCCTATGACCTTGCTGTTATAAAGGTTGAAAAGGACGGACTAAGTGTAATTGATTTTGCCGATGTAAGTAATCTTGCTGTAGGACAGTATGTTGCAGCAGTAGGCGCACCCGGTGGACTTGAGTTTATGGGAAGTGTCAGCTATGGTATAATAAGCGGATTAAACCGTACGGTTGCCGCTTCCAATGCTGCTGAAAAAGAGGTTTCGCTTATACAGACCGATGCGGCTATCAACCCAGGTAATTCGGGCGGAGCGCTCGTTAATACAAAGGGTGAGCTTGTTGGTGTGAACAGCTCAAAAATAGTTTCTGAAAGCTTTGAGGGTATGGGCTTTGCTATTCCTGCCGATACTGTAAAGGACATCTGTGATAAGATAATAGCTAAAGAATATAATCCCGATCCATACATTGGAATTACCTTCAGCAATTCCTGGACAGAAACAAGACTTCAAATGTACGGTTATCCTGCAGGTGCGGTTGTTAACAGCGTGGTTGGCGGTGGACCTGCCGATGCAGCGGGAATTAAAAGCGGTGATATAGTTACAGAATTTAACGGTACTGCCGTATCAAATGTAGATGCTGTATCAGAGGCACTTTCAAAATGCAATTCAGGGGATACCGTTTCGGTTAAGATTTACCGTTCGGGAAGATATTATTCTACTGCAATTACAGTCAGCTCAAATAATGCTCAATAAAAACAAAAACCGAAGTGTTTTCTGCACTTCGGTTTTTTGTTCTTTTAAAACATCCCTATAATAGCTGGAATTCCGTATGATATGAAGGACATTATCAGACCTGCGGATATAATACCAAGAGCGATAATCGGCAGAGCTGTTTTGAGTCGTATGTCCATAACATCTGCTACCAATGCTCCTGTCCAGCCCCCTGTGCCGGGAAGAGGAATTGCAACAAACAGGAAAAGTCCCCATGCTTTATATTTAAGCATTGTTTTTGAATTGGCTTTTTCTTTTGCTTTTTCATCCAGCCTTGTAACCGTTTTTGAGAAAAGCTTTGTTTTTTTTAGCAGTTCAAAAATCTTTCTTATAAAGAGTAGCACAAAGGGAATAGGAAGTATATTTCCCAAAACGCATATAGGAAAAGCTACAAGAAGATTAACATTCAAAAGAGCCGCAGCAATAAGGCCGCCTCTAAGCTCCAGAATTGGTAGCATTGAAATAATAAAAATAAGTAATTCATCGGGAATTTTGCTTTTAAAAAATTCCACAAAGCTATTCACTAATTCTTCGGTCATTAAATTTACCTCACTCTATGAGAAATTAAAAATTTCTTTTACATATTCAAGTACCGGTACGGAATTGGAAGAAGAATGATAAAAGAAAATATATAAAAGAGCTGCCGCTACGATAAGCAGAATTCCAACAAGTACAATAATTGCAATGCTTAGTCCGCTTAGACGGGATTTTTTTCTTGGCGCTTCGTCTTCCTCCTCGTCTGAATCATAGGTTTTATCTTCATTTTCTATGCTGTTTGCAGTAAATATATAGTTTTCATCAATTATGGGGGCGTTGCCGTCTTCTGCGTCTTCGATGTTGTCGAAAGCTTCGTCGCCTGTTGTGAATATTACCTCATCATCTGGTTGAATAAATTCAGCCGCTTCCTCAATTTCTTCGTTTGAATCAGCTTCACCTGCTTTTTCAGCTCCCTCGTTGCTTTCCTCTGAAATTTCGGTTGCCTCTTGCTCTTCTTCAGCTTCTGCTGTTACCTCTTCAACGATTTCTTCGGTAATGGGAGCTTCTTCGGTTTGCTCCTCTGCTTCTGAATTTACGCTGTCTGTTTCAGGGGTTTTGCTTAAAGCGGTAATGTATGGAAATACAAGGCTTTCGCAAATTTCCTTACGAAGAGACTTGCTGTCAGGAAGCAGAACAATCGCCTGAGGTCCGCTTTCGATAATGCAGCCCGAGAGAATACCGTCATTACTTATAAGAGGTAATGCGTTTTTTATAACATTGGGATTCTCAGGGTAAACAACAGAAAATTCGCTGCTGTCTATATTTGTAAGCGGTATTCCTATAGCCTTTGAAACAAGAGCCATAAGACCGTCATCCTCGTTGATTTTTCCTATAATAAGAATAATACGGCTGCGGCTTACAGCTTTGGAAAGGCTGGTAAGCATTTCAGCAGGGGAGGCGGTGCGGCTGTTTAGTATTCGTGAAGGACAGCAACCGCCGAGATTGAACTCGAATTCAAAATCAGCAGGTGTATTGTAGTAAATAACATCGACTTTTAAGTTCTGTACCATAATTTATGCTCCTGTCTTTTTGTTTATTCTTGGACCTCTTTATCAGAGTCGCCCTGTTC
>JBGUVH010000084.1:0-2788 GCA_045134215.1 Acutalibacteraceae bacterium | reverse complement strand
GTTGTGAGCGGCAAACATAGCTGCCTCCCAAACCTGACCTTCTTCACACTCACCGTCACCGAGAAGTGTGTAAACGCGGTAGGGGTTATTGTCGATCTTGGAAGCAAGAGCCATACCGCAAGCAGCAGAAATACCCTGACCAAGGGAACCTGTGCTCATATCGATACCGGGAGTCTTGTTCATATCGGGGTGACCCTGAAGCATAGCGCCAACGTGACGGAGCTTAGAGATTTCTTCCCAACCGAAGAAGCCCTTGAGTGCAAGGATTGCATAAAGGCTGGGACAGCAATGACCCTTGGAAAGAACAAAACGGTCGCGGTTTGTCATTTTAGGATTTGTGGGGTCTACATTCATTTCAGCGAAATAAAGGTAGGTCATAATGTCAGCGGCTGAAAGTGAACCGCCGGGATGTCCTGACTTAGCGTGGAAAGTACCCTCAACGGCACCCATACGTGCTTTACAGGCAAGCTTTTTGAGCTCGGTTTTCTGTGTGTTCTGCATAGCAATTCCTCCTATTGAACAGTTTAATAGTAGTATTAGCAGTATTATATTACCACAAATTTGTAACCTTTAATTTCTTTTAAGAAAAATAGCGTTTTTTTATTGTAAAATTTACCGCTTAAAAATGTCGCTTTTTCGTAGATAACAACTATAGACTTGAATTTTAAGGTAGTTTAAAATATAATGATAGTGGTGATATTATGTTATTAGTATTTGACGTAGGTAATACAAATATTAAATTGGGTCTTTTTGATGACAAGGAGCTTGTTATGATTGCCCGTACATCAACTGATGTACGCAAAACAGGCGATGAGCTGGCGCTTGAAATCAAAGGTATTTTTGAGGTTTACGGTTTTGATATCAAAGCCGTTGAGGGCACGATTATTTCAAGTGTTGTGCCACAGGTGCTTACATCCCTCAAAAGGGCAGTGAAGCTTCTGTTTAATAAGGAGCCTTTGGTAGTAGGCCCCGGTCTTAAAACCGGAATCAACCTTAAGATTGACAACCCCGCTTCTGCAGGTGCTGATCTTGTAACAGGTTGCGTAGGTGCGGCTGAAATGTATAAATTACCTTGTATCGCCATAAGTATGGGTACTGCTACAACTGTTTTTGTAATTGATGAAAACAAGTCTATGATAGGCGGTGCAATTATCCCCGGTGCAGGTACATCGCTCAATGCTCTTGTAAAGCAGGGTGCGTTGCTTCCGTCTGTAGGTATTCATGCACCCGAAAGGGTTGTAGGCAAGAATACCGACGAGTGTATGCGCTCAGGTATAGTTATCGGCACGGCCTCTATGATTGACGGTATGATCGACCGCATAGAAGAAGAAACTGGCTTTAAATGTTCTCTTGTTGCAACTGGCGGTTTAGCTACTGAGATTGTACCCAGTTGCAAGCATCAGATTGAGCTGAGAGATGATCTTATGCTTCAGGGTTTGCGTATTCTGTACGAAAAGAATAACAAATAAATATTTTCTTAAGTCGATTACAGGTTTGACCTGTAAAATAAATTTTTATAGCGTCTCACCCAATAAGGGGAGACAGCAGGAGGAATTTTTATGAACACAAGAAGAAAATCAACCATCAACCCGAAAGTCATTGATCTGGCATTGACTGCTTTATTTGCAGCTTTGATTATTCTTATGACTTTTACACCAATCGGATATATTCAGATTGGTCCCGCATTAAAGCTTACTTTGCTGACATTACCTGTTGCAGTAGGCAGCGTTGTACTTGGTTGGAAAGCAGGTCTTATATTAGGTGGAGTGTTTGGTATGTCCAGCTTCTTCACTTGTTTTGGTATGGATGCTTTCGGCAATATGCTTTTGGGCATAAATCCCGTATTCACATTCATTATGTGCGTTGTACCTCGTTTGTTATGCGGTTTTTTACCTGCATTGATTTTCAAGGCAATAAGCGAAGGCGGTACAAAACGCACTATGTTAGCTATCCCCGTTGCAACTGCAAGCACAGCAATAATCAACACTGTATTTTTCCTCAGTGCGTTGTGGTTTTTCTTTGCCGAGAATACAGGTGCTGACAGTTTCTGGGCATTTTTCGCAACATCTGCAGGAGTAAACGGTCTTATTGAAATTTCAGTTAATATCGTAGCAGGTACTGCTATTTGTAAGCCTTTGTTAATCGTTAAGAAAAGATTAGTATGATAAATTTTCCCTTATCTGAAGTATACTTGGAGTCGGTGGATTCCACCAACAGCTATCTCAAAAGAATAATCAAAGAAAACGAGCTTTTAAGCGGAATGTCCGTTATGGCTAAGGCTCAGACCTCGGGCAGAGGTCGGCTTGGTCGCAGTTGGCTCAGCTCAGAGGGTGATACTCTGTGTATGAGCATCGGAGTTAAATCCCCTTATTTTGAGGGCTTTACCTTGCTGGCGGCTTTAGCGGTATATGATGCACTTCTGCCTTTTTGCCATGGAAAGAATCTGCAGATTAAATGGCCCAATGATATTATCTGTGAGGGCAAAAAGCTTTGCGGTATTCTTTGTGAGCGGGTAGGCGAATATACTGTTATAGGAATAGGGATAAATATAAACGACGAAAGTTTTGCGACGGAGATTGCCTGCAAAGCAACATCAATTTATCTTCTCAGCGGCGAAAAGCATGACGTAAAAGAAGTGTTCAGAGCGGTTAATAAAGCTTTTGAAAATACTTTTGCAAAATTCGGATTTTCTTTCTCTGATGAAGCCAAACGTGAGTATGAAAATCTCTGTGCCAATACAGGCAAAGAGGTTTCTACAGAAAATCACAGCGGTGTGGCTGTGGGCATA
>JBGUVH010000083.1:0-2114 GCA_045134215.1 Acutalibacteraceae bacterium | reverse complement strand
ATATTACACTATTCCCACTTAAAATGTAGGCTATATATCATACTTTTTAAAGTTTTTACAAGAAAAAATACAAAAAAGGCATCTGTTACAAAGCTGTGCTTTGTAACAGATGCCTTAATAATTTATATTATGCTACCTTTTGCCCTTTCTTCAATATTTCACGGGCAAATCCGCTATCATCATTTTTAATATCAAGAATAATCGGTTCGATAACAGTGCTTACTTCACAGGTAAGCTTATAAAGCTCTGCTGATAATTCTAAAAAATTTCCTGTGAAACCATCAAATATAACAGCTATATCTATGTCACTATTTTCATCAGCCGTATCTGTTAAATACGAGCCATATATAACAATTGCTATTGGAGAACAGTTTTCTAATACTTTATCTGCATATTTTTTTGCATATTCTAAAGCTGTGCTTTTATCCATAACAACAACTCCCCGGTGCTTTTGATAATTTCTTCACATTTTTCCTTTGTAAGTTGTGAAAACAACATTTCTTTATAAGATGGATAACGGCTTTCAATATTAAGCGGATTTAAAACAAACAACGTCTGTTTTTGTTCGTCACTCATTTTATCAAATAGTCCTGAAAGCTCTGCTAACCGAATTAAATTGTGTATTTTGGGTGGTATATCTTCATTTTTGGCACTCAACACTGCTTTTATACATTTTTCCACACTTTGATGGCACATAAATCCTACATATAAGTACCTTTTTGTAATCAGCATTGCAGAGGCAGTTTCAATATCATAATCAGATAATTCAAGCCAGTATTTGATTTTATCATTCATTGCCAATACACCTCTCTAATTATATTTTAGCAGATATATATTTTACAGTCAACTAAAATTCACAAAAAAGAAGCGTGCCGCTTCACCCATTTCGCATCCCGACTAAATTCAAATACGAAAAATGTCGCTCGCGATAAAATTGCGCAATTTCCTATGCAACAAAAAAGGCTTCTATTACAAAGCAGCGCTTTGTAATAGAAGCCTTTTTCAGTTTTAATTATTAGTCAACAAGCTTTATTATAGCCATAGGTGCATTGTCACCACGACGAACGCCTGTCTTAATAATCTGTGTATAGCCACCGTTACGCTCTGCATATTTGGGGGCAATTTCGTCGAATACCTTCTTAACAACATCTTCCTTTGTGATGAAGCTAAGAGCCTGTCTTCTTGCATGAAGGTCATTTCTCTTACCGAGAGTAATCATATTCTCAGCGAGTGAACGAACCTCTTTTGCACGAGTAACAGTAGTTTCGATTTTGCCATTTTCCAAAAGAGCAGTTACCATACCGCGCAGCATAGCAATTCTCTGGTCAGTAGGACGACCGAGTTTTCTTGTTCCTGCCATTTTAGGTTTCCTCCTTCAAAACTTCTGATAAATCAAAGGTAATTAATCTTCGTCGGGTGAAAATGAGAGCTTAAGAGACTTAAGCTTACCCACAACCTCGTCAAGAGATTTACGTCCCAAATTTCTTACCTTCATCATTTCTTCTTCCCTGCGAAGCGTAAGGTCCTCAACAGTGTTGATTCCTGCACGCTTGAGGCAGTTGTAGGAACGAACTGAAAGGTCAAGTTCCTCAATAGTCATATCAAGAATCTTTTCTTTCTTGGTTTCTTCCTTTTCAACCATTGTTTCAACATTCATAGCCTCATCAGTAAGCTGGATAAAGAGCATCATATGATCGTTTATAATCTTTGCAGAAAGGCTGATAGCCTCATCAGCAGTCTTTGTGCCGTTTGTCCATACTTCCACAGTGAGCTTGTCGAAGTCAGTATTCTGTCCTACACGGGTGTTTTCCACGTAGTAATTAACCTTTTCCACAGGTGTATAGATGGAATCCACAGGAATAAGTCCGATAAGGGGCTGAAGCATTGCCTTGTTCTTTTCAGCAGAAATATAGCCTCTGCCCTTATTTATTGTGATTTCCATATACAGCTTTGCATCCTCATTCAAGGTTGCTATATGAAGGTCACCGTTAATTATCTCAACATCGCTGTCAGTTTTAATATCACGTGCGCAAAGCTCGCCTGCGCCCTCAGCTTCAATATAAACAGTCTTGGGACCGTCTGAATAAAGCTTTATGATAATCTGCTTCATATTG
>JBGUVH010000082.1:0-8359 GCA_045134215.1 Acutalibacteraceae bacterium | reverse complement strand
TAACGGCTATATTGAGGAAACCGTAAACGGTCAGAAGGTTATAAAGGTGTTTAACCACGAAGATGACTGTGTTGAGGAATTCTCTCTCCTTAACGGTGAGCTTCGTGAAAAGCAGTTTAAGGCACAGTTCTTCGGTGGAATTATGGGACCCATTATGGGTAACACAAGTCAGATTTCCTACAGTGTTACAGTAGCTGTGGGTGGTATTCTTATGGTGCTTACGGGCTTTACACCTGGTGCACTTACTGTATTTGCAGGTTATTCCCGTCAGTTTGCTATGCCGATAAACAATATCTCAATGCAGATGTCCACCGTTTTTGCTGCTCTTGCAGGAGCAGAGAGAGTGTTTAGCATTATGGACCTTGAGGGAGAAAATCAGGGCAGCGGTAAGAATATTAAGAGGGAAATTAAGGGTGAGGTTGTCTTTGACAATGTAAGCTTCGGTTATAATCCCGATAAAACAGTGCTTGAAGGAATTTCCCTTTATGCAAAAAAAGGACAAAAAATAGCCTTTGTAGGTTCAACAGGAGCAGGAAAGACAACTATAACAAATCTTCTTAACCGTTTTTACGATACCGAAATAGGAAAAATTACCATTGACGGTATAGATATAAAGGATTATGATAAGGACTTTCTCCGCTCTAATATTGCAATGGTGCTTCAGGACACCCATTTGTTTACAGGTACTGTTATGGAAAATATCCGTTACGGCAGACCTGAGGCAACTGATGAAGAGGTTGTTGAGGCTGCAAAGGTTGCCTCTGCACATTCCTTTATTATGCGACTTGAAAAGGGATATGATACCGTTATTGAGGGTGACGGCTCCAATTTGTCCCAAGGACAGCGACAGCTTCTTAATATTGCAAGAGCTGCACTTTCAAAGGCTCCTATATTAGTGCTTGATGAGGCTACAAGCTCTGTTGATACACGAACCGAAAGACATATTGAACACGGTATGGACAGAATTATGAAGAACAGAACCACCTTTGTAATTGCCCACAGACTTTCAACTGTCAGAAATTCAAATGCTATTATGGTTTTAGAAAAGGGAAGAATTATCGAACGGGGTGACCATCAGGCTTTACTTGACCAAAAGGGCGTTTACCATAAACTGTATACAGGAGCAATTGAGCTTGATTAGTTGACTTTTGTCTGCTTCTATGGTACAATACTTCGTAGGGTTATACATAAATTTACAATAAGGGGCTAATTTTGTGAACAACTTAAACAAATATCTGAGAATGACGGGTCTTATAATCGTTGATATGATTATAGTTTTCTTCTCCTATGTTTTTTCTCTGTATCTAAGGTATCAGTCTATCGGGATGTTTAACGATTCCAAGACTCTTAGGACTCTTTTAATTGCATTTCCAATTATTATTGCAGTATACATAATTGTGTTTGCTGTAATGAACTTTTACCGTACTATATGGAATTATGCCGGAGTAAGAGAGATTGCTAAAATTGCTCTTGCCTCTGTACTTGCCACCCTTGTTACCTTTTTTATTTTCTTTATTTATTCTCTTTATAGCGGTCAGCTTGCTGTTCAGATTGCCATTCTGCCTGAGAGTGTTTATGTCTGCGTTCCCTTCTTTGTAACTTGTTTTATTGTTCTTGAGCGTTTTGGAATTAAAATGCTTGTAAAGCAGAGCAGTAAAAAGGCAAAGAACACTCGAAGCGAAATACAGGGCAGAATAATGATTATCGGAGCGGGAGAAGCAGGTTCTCTCCTTATTGATAATATGAAAAGCAGTGATTATTATCAGCCCTCTTATGTCTGCATTATTGATGATGACATAAGTAAAAGAGGTATGCTGATTCACGGTTATTCTGTTGTTGGCGGTAGAGAGTCTATTATCAGTGTTGCTGAAAACGAGAAAATCGACCTGATTATTTTCTGTATTCCCTCCTGTTCTCCTGAGGAAAAGTCAAAAATACTTAAGATTTGTCAGAAAACAAACTGTAAGCTTAAAATTCTTCCCCCGATTTATCAGCTTGCAAGTAATGATGATATTTCACCTAAGAATGTTAGAAATGTTGAAATAGAAGACCTTCTTGGCAGAACTCCCATAAAGCTTCGTCTTGACAGTGTTTCGGGTTATATTAAGGACAAAACCGTTCTTGTAACGGGTGGTGGTGGCTCAATAGGCAGTGAGCTTTGCCGTCAGATAGCTATTAATAAACCTAAAAAGCTTATTATTTTCGATATTTATGAGAATAATGCTTATGATATACAAAACGAACTGAAAGCGTCATTTGAGGACCTTGACCTTACAGTGCTTATCGGCTCTGTAAGAGATACAAGACGTCTTGACCATATTTTTGAAAAATATCGTCCCGATATTGTTTACCACGCTGCTGCACATAAGCACGTACCTCTGATGGAGGACTCTCCCTGTGAGGCTGTTAAAAACAATGTTTTCGGTACTCTTAAAACAGTAAGAGCTGCCGATAAATACGGGGTGGAAAGGTTTGTTCTTATTTCCACCGATAAGGCTGTTAACCCCACTAATATTATGGGAGCCAGTAAGCGTATGTGTGAAATGGTGGTACAAGCCTATAACCGTATAAGCAGTACAAGCTTTGTGGCGGTGCGCTTCGGTAATGTTCTTGGAAGTAATGGCAGTGTTGTTCCTCTCTTTAAAAGACAGATTGAGCAGGGCGGTCCTGTCACCGTTACCGACCCCGGTATTATAAGATACTTTATGACCATTCCTGAGGCTGTTTCCCTTGTGCTTCAGGCAGGAAGTGAGGCAGAGGGTGGGGAAATCTTTGTTCTCGATATGGGTGAGCCTGTAAAAATAGTTGACTTGGCTGAGAACCTTATACGACTTTCAGGCTATACCCCTTATGTTGATATTGATATTAAGTTTACAGGTCTTCGTCCCGGTGAGAAACGCTTCGAAGAGCTTCTTATGAGTGAAGAGGGACTAAAGAAAACCGATAACGAGCTTATTTATATCGGTAAACCTATTGAGTTTGATGAAAATGAATTTTTAGCAAGTCTTGATGCTTATAAGGAAGAGATTTACTCCGATAGTGATGAAATTAAAGATTGGGTAAAGAAATTTGTACCTACTTATCATAAGCCTGAATAATAGAAAAGCACACTCGATAAGAGTGTGTTTTCTTTTTAGGGAATAGGGAATAGGGCAGATTGTCAAGCAAGTGACTGAGAGAGAATTAATAAGACTAGAGGATAATAACTCCTCCATTTTTTATTACTCTGTTCTATAAACCCCTCATTCGCCTCGTACCTCGGCACCTTCCCCCCAGGGTGAAGGCTAATAAAGGCTTCTCCTCGGGGAGAGGCTCCGTTGAAGACGGTGGTGAGGGGTAGCCATCTTCAGATGGCGTTTCTTCCCTGATTCCTAATCTCTAATCCCTGATTCTTGCATTTATGCAAGAATCAGGGAATATATTTATCTTAGAAAGAAGGTAGATATATGAAAAATAAGACAGTAAACGAATATATAGAAGAGCTTAAAAGTATGTACAAACGGGCTATTCCTGTAGTAAGCCCTGTTGTAAGCAATAACGGACTTGGAAGTCTTATTGTTGTTGTCAGCGGTGGAAACGGATTTAATCCTCTAATTAATGCTGTTGTAACGGTCTATGATAATGAAACGGGGGAAATTATAGAAAGGGTAAATACCGACGAGAACGGAAAGACAAGGCTAATAAGTCTTCCTACAGTCAGCAAAAGAGAAAGCCTTGCACCCAATGGCAACGGACTTAGAGTATTCACTGTGTACGATATTGAGGCATCAAGTAAGGATTATATAACGGCAAGGAGGGAAAATGTCCCGATTTTTGATGAAGAGGTATCAATTCAGCAGTTTAATCTTGTTTGGAAATATGCCTCAGACAGTCAGAACCCTACAACAGCTAACGAAGGTAACCCATATAATCTTTAAGGAGTGATACTATGCCGCTTAATCCTACAATTCCCACCGAAATAACGGTGCATCTGGGGACTCCTCAGAGTAATGCCGAAAATATAACCGTACCCTTTACCGACTATATAAAAAATGTTGCTTCAAGTGAAATCTATCCCACTTGGCCTGAAAATAGCCTCAGAGCAAATATCTATGCTATTATAACCTATGCACTTAACAGAATATATACCGAATGGTATACAAGTCAGGGGTATGATTTTGATATAACCAATACAACTCAGTACGACCAGGCTTTTGTGAAGGACAGAACAATTTTTGAAAACATCTCACGAATTGTTGACGATATTTTTAACAGCTATGTAACGGAGCAGGGGGAGGTTCAGCCCTTTTTTACCCAGTTTTGTAACGGTACTACCTCTACCTGTGACGGACTTTCTCAGTGGGGTACAGTTACTCTTGCCGAGCAGGGACTCACCCCCTATGAAATTTTACAGAACTATTATGGAGAAAACATAAACATAATTATGAATGCACCTGTCAGGGACATTGAGGCTTCCTACCCAGGTGTTCCCTTAAGACTTGGGGACAGCGGAAATGATGTTCAGATTATTGAGACTCAGCTTAATGCTATTTCAAATAATTACCCTGCAATACCCAAAATTGAAAACACAGACGGTATCTTTGATATACAGACAGAAAATGCAGTAAGAAAGTTTCAGGAGGTCTTTTTCCTTGATACCACTGGTGAGGTTGACAGGTCTACCTGGTACAAGATAAAAAGGTATTTTATTGGGGTGAGAAGACTTGCTGAGCTTAATTCTATAGGTATAACGGTAGAAGAAGCAAATCTGCCTTATGAAACAGAGCTATCCTTTGGTGACAGCGGGGAAAGTGTCAGGGCTGTACAGTACTATTTAAGCCTTATTGGATATTATAATCCAAACCTTAATACCGTAGCTATAGACGGTGTTTTCGGTAATGAAACTGTTAATGCCGTTAAGGTGTTTCAGCAGAATTTCTCTCTTAATCCCACAGGTGTTGTGGACAGAGAAACCTGGAATAAATTAAGTCAAGTTTACAGAAATATTGTTGACAATCTTCCTGAAGGCTATGAGGGACAAAGGGCAGAGGTTTACCCAGGCTATGTCTTAACCCTTGGAACAAGAGGAGAGGCTGTGACTCTGCTACAAACCTATCTTAACCGTATAGCTGAGAACACCCCACAGATACCCACCCTTACCGTTGACGGAATATACGGAGTAGCAACAGCAAATGCAGTAAGGATTTTTCAGTCTCTATACGGCATTTCACCCTCAGGCAGCGTAGGACCGACCACTTGGCAAAATATTGCTTCCTCCTATGACGCTCTTATTGGTGCAGTTTAAGGGTGAATATAAAGTAAATGGGTGGAACAGCCAGAAAGGGAGCAATATAAATAAAGCTTATATCCTTAAAAAATGAAGTAAATATACAGAATACGGCTATTATTATAAGAGAGAGTATAAGATAAAGCCCCTCTGCCTTTTTGTTAAGGGAGGCAATACACCTTTTTCCTGCGAGAAGACAAACTCCTGCCTTTATAAGTGAAGCGGAAAAATAAAGAAAATAAGAAAAGCCTTCCATTCTCGACAGTCTGTCCCCGAAGGAAATAATGCTTACGCTTTGGGCATAGGGGTTTAAAAGCCGTCCCGTAAGGCTGACACCAAGGACACCGATACTCTGTATAAAGCAAATAAGAAGCACCGCTACACCAAAAAAATAGCCTGTTTTAATGCTGTTTTTGGCTTTCTCTTCCTTAAGGAAATACATCAGTATGACTATTTGCATAAAGCTTAAGGAAAGAAAGGCTGCCGCTTCATAAAATATTCCCTTTATATCCGAAAGCCTTACATTAAAAAAGCTGTTAAGCTTAATGTTTTCAAGGCTTAAAATTAGCAGTAAAATGGTGCTTATTAGTATCAGCACAGCACTTATAACCGAAATTTTCAGTATTACCTTTTTACCGCTTTTACAAAGAAAATACAGAAGCACTAAAAATAAAAGTGACGGAAGCAGTCCCTTCATTTCAGGGAGAAGCACCCTGTCTGAAAAGGTTATAAAGTTTCTTACCGTCACTATAGCCGATAAAAGACAGTAAAGGGTAAATATCGTTTTAGGCAGTTTTTTATCATTTTGTGTTTTAAAGGAACGCTCTGATAAAAGTATAAAGAAAAAACCTGCTGTTACCGATAAAATAAAGCCTAGAATTACACCCTGTGGGTACTGTGAAAAGGGTAGATTAATTACTGCATTTCCGATTATAAAAATTCCCGTAAGGGTTATGAGGGGAATATTTTTCTTGACTCTGTCCATTTAAAGCCTTCTTTTTCTTTTAAAATTACAGGCAGAGAAGCACTGCCCATAGAGAGATAATGGGAATAAAACCGAAACAGTCGGTTTTCTGCATTTTTCTTTTGGAAGAAATATTGAAGCTCATAGCCTGTAAGCCCTGTTTCTCTTTCCTCTAAAATTTTATCACTGTCAAAAAGCATAATAACACTGGACAGGGGAAGCTGTTTTTCTGTAACAAGGAAAAGAAGCTCCTCTAAATCATCACTTCTGATATTTTCGTTTATTATAACGGCAGAGCAGTGGGAAAAAAGCAGTGAATAAACAAGGATTTCTTCTGCTTTTTTGACTGTGTCCTTTATACTGTGTCCCTGAAATGAGATTATTTTTCCCTTGTCTGTCTGACCCTGTATCACCGTTTCTGCTGTAAAGGTAAGGTTACTGTCCTGTCTTTCAAAAAGCACAGCAGATACGGTTAGTGTTTTATCTGCATTTACACCCTTATCCTTAAGGGTACAGCCTGTAAGAAAAATTGTAATAAGCAAAATTAATGAGATAATTCTTTTCATTTTCTGTCCCCCTGTCTTATACGGTTTTGGCTTAAAGCAGTGGGACGGGTTTTCATTTTGTACCAAGGAGCACGAAATAGAGTGTCCTTAAGGGACTGAAAGCTTATATTATCAAGGGAGGAGGTAGAGTCTGTACCAAAGGACTCAAGGGAGAAAATATTTATAAGAATAAAGAAAATCCCTGCAAAATAGCCGAAAAGCCCGAAAATACTGCCAAGAAGGGTTAAAAATATTCTAAGAAATAAAACAGCGCTTTTAAGTCTTGTTACCATAAGTCCCGAAATACCGCTAAGGGCGACGGCTATAAGAAGGGGAGCACTTACTATCCCTGCTTCTACTGAGGACTGTCCAATAACAAGACCCCCTACAATACTTAGCGCCTGTCCCATACTCTGTGGCACCCTTAGTCCTGCTTCACGAAGGATTTCGAAAATAAAGATAAGAAGCAGACATTCAATAAGAGGGGGAAAGGGTACACCGCTTCGTGATGAGGTCACAGAAAGGAAAAAAGAGGTAGGTATAAGCTGTTTATGATGAGTAATAAGGGCAAGAAAAAGGGAGGGTACACTAAT
This sequence comes from Acutalibacteraceae bacterium, assembly GCA_045134215.1. GTDB lineage: Bacteria > Bacillota > Clostridia > Oscillospirales > Acutalibacteraceae > SIG607. Next base: position 991 of record JBGUVH010000082.1, on the reverse strand, counting down.
GCTTAAAAAGAAGCATATATACCTTAAAATCCGTCCTCCTGTAGCAAAGAGAAAATTAAGGTAATAGTCATCATCGCTCTGAAAATTCTCACTGAAAAGATAGGGTAAGGTCAGCACTACAGGGCTTCCGTCCACAAGCACAGCAATTCTGCCCTCTAAAAGTCGTGCAACTACAATGTCAGGCTTTTCGGTGCTTCCTGCCGTTTTAAAAAGAGAAAAGGGCTTGTTGTTTATAAGCTCATTTATATAGTTAGAGTCAAGCACCGAATCTATATCAATTTTACTAAGTCGTTCCTTTAAAATATTAAGCGCTTTTTTGTTAACAAGGCTGTGAAGATAGGTTATAAAAACCCTTGTGTCACTTCGTCTGCCCAAATTCTGCGTTTCAACACATAAATCGGGGGTAGGAAGCTTTCGTCTTATCATTGCCATATTAAGCATTACAGCTTCGTCAAAGGCTTCCTTGGGGCCTGTCAGCACCCGTTCGTTACTCGGCTCACTAATACCCCTCGTTCGCCAACCCTTTGTATTAACCGTTATGGCTGTACTGCTATTGTCCATCAGCAGCAGGGTGTCCCCATAAAGCAGAGAGCGAAGCATTTCGCTTATATATTCCTGCTTACTGCTCTCTGCCGCAAAAAGAATGTTATTCAGAACAAAGGAGGGGATATCTCCCGTAATTTCACCTCTATAGGTTATAAGAGGCTCAAGGACGGTCTGATTAAGAATAGCGTTATTCACCATACCGTCCATAAAGAATAGTGTGCAACTGATGTTGCCGTTAATGAAAAACTGCCGTACACGAAGAATACCGTCATTTTTAAGTATTTCCTTAATTGTATTTGTGCTTTCTTCAATATTATCCGAAAGCCTTATGCCCTCATACCTACCAATATCCATATAATCACCAAGGTTAGTATTGACAGATAAGCGATAAATATTAGGGGCTAGGGTCTAGTTTAGTAGGGCGGGGGTTTACTCCCGCCGTGTT
>JBGUVH010000081.1:0-10280 GCA_045134215.1 Acutalibacteraceae bacterium | reverse complement strand
AAGCTATGTTACTGACATTCACGAGCATGTAAAGGAAAATGATGTTGTCAAAATGAAGGTGCTCAGTGTTGGTGATGACGGTAAAATAAGTCTCAGCATTAAACGCGCTCAGGAAGAGGAAAAAAAGGTACGCTTTGATAAGAAGTCAAATACCGAAAAACGTCAAGCTCAGAAAATCGACTCTTCATATACATGGGCTCCTAAGAAACAGGAACCTGCTTCCTTTGAGGAAATGATGAATCGCTTTAAGCAAACAAGTGATGAAAAATTTTCTGATTTAAAGCGTAAAAACCCTGATTCCCGTCGTTCAAAGCGTGGCGCAGGTGTAAAATAATTATTTGCGGCAGACTCAAAGTCTGCCCTTTTTACTGAAAGGAACAGTTGATGAGAGAAGTATCTGTTAAATTAATACGTGATGCTGTTGCAAGACTTTGCATAAGCGCGAATAAAACACTACCTTGTGATTTGGTTGAGAGATTGTCATACTTTCAAAAGAATGAGAGCAATCCTACGGCTGTTTCGGTACTGAATGATTTGCAGGAAAACATTTTAGCGGCACAGGAAATGAATATTCCTGTTTGTCAGGATACAGGTATGGCAGTTGTATTTCTCAGTATCGGTCAAGAAGTGCTTCTTGTTGACGGTGATTTGAGAGACGCTGTCAACGAAGGTGTCAGAAATGGTTATAACATAGGCTTTCTAAGAAAAAGTGTTGTAGGCGACCCTCTTCGTAGGGTGAATACTGAGGATAATACTCCTGCAATTCTCCATATAGATATTGTTAAAGGAGAAAACGTTGAGATTACGGTTGCGCCTAAAGGCTTTGGCAGTGAGAATATGAGCAAAATTCTCATGCTTAACCCAGCGGATAGCAGACAGGGTGTTATTGATGCTGTTTGCTCGGTTGTCAGAGATGCAGCTTCAAATCCTTGTCCACCTATGGTTGTGGGAGTGGGTATCGGCGGTGATTTTGAGCAATGCGCATATCTGTCTAAAAAAGCTCTTTGCAGAAGCGCAGATAAAAGAAACCCTGATTCCTATTACAGTGAGCTTGAAGAGGAGTTGCTTCTCGAAATTAATAGGCTGAATATAGGGCCTCAAGGCTTTGGTGGAGATACAACTGCTCTTTATGTAAATATTGAGGTTGCTCCCACTCACATTGCGGGACTTCCTGTGGCGGTTAATATCGGTTGTCATGTAACAAGGCACCAATCCTGTGTTATTTAGAAGGGTGAATAAATGAGTAATATTAAAATGGTGGCACCTTGTCTTTTTGGAATTGAGGGTATTGCTGCTGATGAATTTAAAAGAATGGGCTTTGAAAGTGTTGCGGCAGAAAATGGTAGAGTTCTCCTTGAGGGAGACGAAAATCTCCTTGTAAGAGCAAATATAAATTCCCGTTTTGCCGAGCGTATCCTTATTAATATGGGTGAGTTTGACGCCTTTACCTTTACAGAGCTTTTTGATAATGTGAAGAATATTCCTTGGGAAAATTATATAGGCAGAGAGGATGCGTTTCCAGTTAACGGCTGGAGTATTAATTCACAGCTTTCAAGTATTCCTGACTGTCAGTCTATTATTAAAAAGGCAATAGTCGAACGGCTTAAAACTAAATATAATATTTCCTGGTTTGAGGAAACAGCAACTGAGTACAGGGTACGGTTTTCTATTCATAAAAATCGCGTTACTATGATGATTGATACTTCAGGCGAGGGACTGCATAAGCGTGGCTACAGAAGAAACTCCAATGCTGCGCCTCTTAAGGAAACTCTTGCCGCAGCAATATGCGATATGGCAAGAATATATCCTGATTCACAGGTGTATGATGCCTTTTGCGGTTCGGGAACTCTGCTCATAGAATCTGCTATGATGGCAAAAAAAATGGCGCCTGGACTCAGAAGAAGCTTTGCCGCTGAACGATTTCCGCAGATAAGCGAAGTTATATGGAGAGAAGAAAGAGCGAGAGCAAATAGCCTTATTCTTACCGATATAGATTTTACAGCCAATGGCTTTGATATTGACCACGAGGCCGTAGAGCTTACTCTTAGAAATGCAAAATTTGCCGGTGTAGACAAATATGTAAAAGCAAAGGTTCAGGATGTCCGCGATTTCGTTGCACCTGATGAAAGATGTCTTGTTCTTGCAAATCCGCCCTATGGCGAGAGACTGCTTGACATTAAAGCTGCCGAGGAGCTTTATAAAGTAATGGGTGAAAAATTCACATTTGGCAGTGGGCAAAAGTACTTTATTATAAGCCCACACGATGAATTTGAAAGATTTTTCGGTAAGAGCGCTGATAAAAGGCGTAAGCTTAATAACGGTATGATTAAATGTCAATTGTTTATGTATTTTAAAAAGAGGTAAGGGGAACTAAATGAGATATGTTTTTATCGTGAATCCTGCCGCAGGAAAAGGTAAAGTAACCGCTCAGTTATGTAAGGAAATTGCTGAGTACTGTTCAATTAATAATCTTGAATATTCTCTTCAAATGACAACTGCCTCAGGGGATGCTCAACGCTTTGCAAAGGAGCATGCTCAAAAGGGGGACGAGGTGACGATTTTTCTTGCGGGCGGCGAAGGTACTGTATTTGAAGCACTAAACGGCGCTTTTGGGTATGATAATGTGACTCTCGGTGTTATTCCTATCGGTTCTGCTAACGATTTTCTGAAATTCTTCCCTAAAAACTGTAAATCAGCGTTCCGCAATATTGATGACCAGATAAAAGGAAAACCGCTTAAAATGGATGTTATCAAAGCAGGGGATAAGTACTGTCTTAACGGCTGTTCTGTGGGAATGGATGCTATTGTTGCGAAATATATGAATGATTTCAGATGCTTACCTTTAATAAGCGGAAGTATGGCGTATAATCTTGCTATTGTTAAATGCTTCCTCGGTAAAATCGGTTGTCATCTTACTTTAAATGCTGACGGTAAGGATTTAGGAAATAAAAAGTGTCTTTTTGCTGTTGTGGCAAACGGTCCTGCTTACGGCGGAGGATATCTGGCTGCGCCTGAAGCAGTGCCATTTGACGGTAAGCTTAATTATACTGTTGTCGAAAATATCAGCAAACCGAAGATACTACGGTTTATTGGAAAATATAAGAAGGGAGAAATTGACGGTCTTTCCTTTGTACATAAAGAAAAATGCAGTAGCTTTGCTATAAAAAGTGAGGACGATGTTCCTGTTAACCTTGACGGTGAAATTTTCAAAATGAAGAAAATTGAGTTTGAAATAGTTAAAAATGCCGTTAATTTTAATATTCCGCAGTCAGTTTTTAAGAGTTTGTTAAAAAAATAAGAAATATTATTTAATGCTGTTGATTTTTGGAAAAATTAGTATAAAATATATTTTAGTGCGAATTTTCGCGATATATATTTCATAATTGTTTTTAGGAGGTAATATTATGAACATTAAACCCTTGTCTGACAAGGTGGTAATCCGCCTTACCGAAGCAGAGGAAACTACCAAAAGCGGTATAATTCTTACTGCTGCTGCCAAAGAAAAACCACAGATTGCTGAGGTTGTAGCTGTTGGTCCTGGAGCTTACGATAAAAACGGAGTTCTTATTCCTATGACCGTTAATGTAGGAGATAAGGTTCTCACAAGCAAATATTCAGGCTCTGAGGTCAAAATCGACGGAGAAGAATATATTATTGTTAGCCTTTCTGATATTTTGGCTATTGTAGAATAAGGAGTGTTGTTTTATGGCTAAAGATGTTATTTTTGGTGAAGAAGCTCGCAAGAAGCTTCAGTCCGGTGTTGACCAGCTCGCTAATGCTGTTAAGGTTACATTAGGTCCTAAGGGAAGAAATGTTGTTCTTGATAAGAAATTCGGTTCTCCTCTTATTACTAATGACGGTGTTACTATTGCTAAGGATATTGAGCTTGATGACCCATTTGAAAATATGGGCGCTCAGCTTGTTAAGGAAGTATCTGTAAAAACAAATGATGCTGCAGGTGATGGTACAACTACCGCTACCGTTCTTGCTCAGGCTCTTATTTGCGAGGGTATGAAAAATGTTGCCGCAGGCGCTAATCCTATGATTGTTAAAAAGGGTATTGCAAAGGCTGTCGATACTGCAGTTGCTACCGTTGTTTCTAACTCTAAAAAAGTAACCTGTAGTGATGATATTGCAAGAGTTGCTACTGTTTCAGCTGGAGATGAATTTATAGGCGGTCTTATCGCCGAGGCTATGGAAAAGGTTTCAGCTGATGGTGTTATTACTGTTGAAGAATCTAATACTGCCGATACCTATATTGATGTAGTTGAGGGTATGCAGTTTGACAGAGGCTATATTACTCCCTATATGGCTACCGATACAGATAAGATGGAAGCAGTTATTGACGATGCTCTTATTCTTATTACAGATAAGAAAATTTCTTCTATTCAGGAGATTCTTCCTCTTCTTGAGCAGATTGTCCAGACAGGCAAAAAGCTTGTTATTATCGCTGAGGATATTGAAGGCGACGCTCTCTCTAATCTTATTATTAATAAGCTTCGCGGTGTGTTTACCTGTGTTGGTGTAAAAGCTCCAGGTTTTGGTGACAGAAGAAAGGAAATGCTTCGCGATATAGCTATTCTTACGGGCGGTGAGGTTATTACTGAAGAACTTGGTCTTGAGCTTAAGGATGCTACTCTTGACCTTCTCGGTAAGGCTGCTCAGGTTAAGGTCGGTAAGGAAACCACCGTTATTGTTGACGGTGCAGGTGATTCTAACCTTATTTATGACCGTATTAATCAGATTAAAAATCAGCTTGAAACAACTACCTCTGAGTTTGATAAAGAAAAGCTTCAGGAAAGACTTGCTAAGCTTGCAGGCGGTGTAGCTGTTGTTAAGGTTGGCGCTGCTACTGAGGTTGAAATGAAGGAAAAGAAGCTTCGTATTGAAGATGCTCTTTCCGCTACTAAGGCCGCTGTTGCTGAGGGTATAGTTGCAGGTGGCGGTGTTGCTCTTGTTAATGCTTCAGCTTCTGTCAAAGCGCTTCTTGACGCTACTGAAGGTGATGAGAAAACAGGCGTTGCAATTGTGCTGAAGGCTCTTGAGGCTCCTATCCGTCAGATTGCCGCAAATGCAGGTCTTGAAGGCTCTGTTATTGTTGATAAAATTATTTCCGCTGATAAAGCAAATTACGGATTTGATGCGTATAAAGAAGAATATACCGATATGATTGAAGCGGGTATTGTTGATCCTACCAAGGTTACCCGTTCTGCTTTACAGAATGCCGCTTCTGTAGCTGCAATGGTGCTTACAACCGAAACACTTGTTGCGGACAAAAAGGAAGATGCCGCTGCTGCTAATGCAGCTGCTGCAGCTGCTGCCGCACAGGGCGGAATGTATTAATTATTGCTTTAAACCGCCTCTTTCGAGGCGGTTTCTATTAAATAAAAATTATTTTAAAAAAAGTTAAAATTATTGTTGACAAATAAAGGTCGTTGTGTTAATATAATTAAGTCGCAAATGCGGATGTGCTGGAACAGGCAGACAGGCACGTTTGAGGGGCGTGTGTCGAACGACGTATGGGTTCAAGTCCCATTATCCGCACCAAAATCCGAAATGAACTGTTTAGTTCGTTTCGGATTTTTACTTTATTTGTTTAGGAGAAAATATGAATAAGCTTGGAAATTTAAAGCCTGAACGCGTTTTTTATTATTTTGAGGAAATATGTGCTATTCCTCGCGGCTCGGGTAATATGAAAAAAATAAGTGATTTCTGTGTAGATTTTGCAAAGAAAAATAACCTTGAATATATTCGTGAGGAAATCGGAAACGTTATTATTAAAAAGCCCGCCTCTGTGGGTAAAGAAAGCTGTCCTGTTGTAATATTACAGGGACATCTTGATATGGTGTGCGAAAAACTACCTGAATGTGATATTGATTTTTCAAAGGACGGCATTGACGTTTATGTAGAGAATGGATATGTAAAAGCTCACGGCACTACCTTAGGCGGCGACAACGGAATTGCTGTTGCTATGTGTATGGCGTTACTTGAGGATAACAGTCTTTCGCATCCCGCTCTTGAAGTGCTTTTTACTGTTGATGAGGAAACGGGTATGTACGGTGCTCAGGCTCTTGATGGTTCTAACCTTGAAGGACGTATGCTTATTAATGTAGATTCCGAGGAGGAAGGAATTTTTACTGTTAGCTGTGCCGGAGGTATCAGAGCTTATTTTGATTTACCTTATAACACTCAAAGCAACACTCAGCCCTGTTATAAAATAACTGTTGACGGACTTCTTGGTGGCCATTCGGGTGTGGATATTGATAAAGGTAGACTTAACGCTAATATGGTTGCTGTTGCATTACTAAATACTGTTCCTGAGTATAATCTTGTAAGTATTAACGGCGGACTAAAGGATAATGCTATTCCTTCATTCTGCGAAGCTGTAATTTCCACAGATTTATCTGATTATAGCTTTATTGACAAATTTCTGGATAGCTTTGATAAAGAGTGTGATAATGAACTAAAAATCACCTGTGAAAAGGTTGAAAAATGTGATGTATGTTTTACTGATGAATCTACAAAAACTGTTATAGCCTTCCTTTCAGAACTCCCAAACGGTATTATTAAATGGAGTAATGATATTGATGACCTTGTAGAGACATCCCTCAATCTTGGCGTTTTAAAAACTCAGGAGAGTACTATTCACGCTTCCTTTGCTCTTAGAAGTAGTGTGAACAGTGAGAAAGAAGAACTGCTTTATAAGCTCAGAGCAATTTCTCAACGGTTTAATAGTGATTTTAACTTCGAGGGTGACTATCCGGCATGGGAATATAATAAGAATTCTATACTACTAAATAAAATGATTGAAGTATATAAGAAAATGTATGCTGAGGAACCAAAAGTGGTGGCCATACACGCAGGACTTGAATGTGGTATGCTAAGTGAAAAGCTAATAGGTCTTGATGCTGTGTCTATCGGTCCAGATATGTCAGATATTCATACACCGCGTGAGCGTCTGTGTATTGCCTCTGTTGAGAGAGTGTACAACTATCTTATAAATTTACTTTCTGAAATGTAATTTATATGTGAAATAAGAGCTATGGGTTACCATAGCTCTTACTTTTATTATTAGGGTATTTTAAAATATTTAATTGAGTTATTATAGCAAATATTCTCAACAACTTTACCTACAAATTCTAAGTTATCGGTCATTTCGTTTTTCTCAATCATATCACCAAGATAGTTGCAAAGTATTCTGCGGAAATAATGATGTCTTGGGTAGGAAAGGAAGGAACGGCTGTCGGTAAGCATACCCACAAATTTAGCAATGTGTCCTGTGGCGGTTAAGTCTTTAAGGTGATTTTCCATACCCACCTTATTATCAAGGAACCACCATGCAGGTCCGTACTGAATTTTGCCATCTAATTCACTGCTTTGAAAACAACCGATAAGTGTCATAATTTCGGTATTCATTTTTGGGTTTAAATTAAACACAATAACAGCAGGTAATGAATTTTCACTGTTGAGCTTGTTAAAAAGTCTTGACATATTTTTTATACTGTTTGTTTCGCTAATGCTGTCAAAGCCTGTATCGGGTCCTAGAGAGTTTAGCATATTTGTATTATTATTACGCATTGCACCGACGTGAAGCTCGGTACGGATATCATATTTAGAATAAAGCTTCATTAGGAAATATGTGAGATAGCCTTTAAAAATATTAGCTTCCTCATCGCTGATTTTCTTACCCTTATATGCTTTTTTATATACCTTTTCGGCGAGTGACTTGTCATATACAGGAAGAACCTGTTCTACTGCAATATCACTGGCAGTACAGCCTACCTCAATAAATGCCTTCAGACGAAGTTCAAGAGCGTCCTCAAGAGAGCTTAGCGTATCAACCTTGTGGGTAAGTTCCTCAAGTTTTTTAAGATATTCAAGATAAGGAGAGGCTTCAATATTCATTATTTTATCACCGCGGTAGGCAGGTGCAACTCTGAAATTATAATTTTTTTCAGCAATCTTCTTAAAAGTAGAAAGGTCATCAAAAACTTCATTAGTAGTAAAAATATGCTTTACATTTGAGCCTTCAATGAGAGACTGAGGGGTTATATTATTTTTAGCTATATACTCGTTACATTCATCCCAGATTGCCTGTGCATTTTCGCTATTAATTTCTTTTTCGCAACCGAAAAATTCCTTAAGCTCAACCTGTGACCAATGGTATAAAGGATTGCCAAATGCTGTACCGAGAACGGAGCAGTAGGTAATGAACTTTTCTTTATTTGTAGAATTGCCTGTTATGAATTTTTCATCAATACCGTAGTTTCTCATAAGACGCCATTTGTAATGGTCGCCTGCAAGCCAGATTTCAAATATATCACCGAAGGGCTTGTTTTCAAGAATCTGTTTTTCAGGTAAGTGACAGTGATAGTCGAAGATCGGCATATCCTTTGCATATTTTTCATAAAGCTTTTCTGCAGTCTTGTTGTAAAGTAAAAAATCATTCTTTAAATAACTCATATTTATCCTCCTACAGTGTTACACCATCTTTAAATATTGCTATATCATAATACCCCTGTTCTTCACCCTTTGTCAAGCTACCTTCTGCAATTTTTATGCAAAGCTTGAATAATTCTTCCTTGTGCAGTTCCTTGTCTGCACCGTTTAATATGCTACCAGCAAGTTTAATGGTGCTATCGATGCTGCAAACAGCATAATTGTCGATGTAAGGTAGTTAATTAACAAAAAACAGTCGGATATCCGACTGTTTTTTTGTTGAAATAAGAGTTGATTTATGGTAAAATACAAAAAATGTTTTGTTATATGAGGTTGTTTTTTATGTCTTGCAGTTTATTATTTGTTCGTCATGGTCAGAGTATGGGGAATTTCAGCCGTTCTTTTCTTGGTCATACCGACCTTGATTTATCAGAACTTGGCTTTCAACAGGCTGAAGCTGTAGGAAAGTTTTTGTCTCAATTCAAAATAGATAAAATTTTTTCCAGTGATTTGAAACGCGCTTATCAGACTGCACTTCCTTTTGCAAATATGAAAAATCTGAGTATTATAAAAAGCGAAGCTCTTCGAGAAATTTATGCAGGGGAATGGGAGGGTATGCCTTTCTCTGCTATTGCAGAAAAGTATAAAGAAGCTTATGATATATGGATAAATGATATAGGCCATGCAATTCCTAACGGCGGTGAGCCGGTTGTGGATGTTCAAAAACGAATAATTGATGCTGTTACACAGATTGCTCTTAATAATGACGGTAAAACTATTGCTGTTTTTACACATGCCACAGTAATCAGAACATTTTTTGCTTTCATAGAAGGAAAAAGTATTGATGAAATGAAGTTTCTCCCGTGGCCTGCAAATGCTTCGATATGCGAGGCTGTTTTTGATGGTAAGAATTTCAGTGAAATTAGTTATAGCCGTGACGATTATCTTGGCGAGCTTGTTTCAAAAATGCCAAAAGGCGTATAGAGTTATAATTAAATGTTTACTTTTTGTAAAAAATGGTGTATAATATTCACATACAAATAACGGAGGATGTTGTTATGAATTATTTATCTGCAAAAGAAAAATATGCTGCAATAGGTATTGATACCGATGCCGCTATTGAAAAGCTTAAAAATGTTGCTATTTCTATGCACTGTTGGCAGGGTGATGATGTAAACGGCTTTGACAGCAAGGAGGCTTTGTCAGGCGGTATTCAGACTACAGGTAATTATCCAGGAAAGGCAATTACACCTGAACAGCTTATGGCTGATATGGACAAGGCGCTATCTTTAATCCCCGGTAAGCACCGTATTAATCTTCACGCAAGCTATGCTGTTTTCGAGGACGGACAGTGGGCTGACAGAGATGCTCTCACTCCTGCTCATTTTACAAAATGGGTTGAGTTTGCAAAGGAAAGAGGACTTGGTATTGACTTTAATCCTACTTTCTTTTCTCATCCAAAGGCTGCTGGCATGACTCTTGCAAGTGCAAATGAAGAAATTCGTACTTTCTGGGTTAATCACGCAAAATGCTGTCTTAAGATTGCTGAGTATTTTGCAGATGAGCTTGATACCTTCTGCACTTTTAATATCTGGATTCCTGACGGTATGAAGGATATTCCTGCTGACAGAATCGGACCGAGAGCTCGTCTGAAAAAATCTCTTGACGAAATCTTTGCTACAGATTTTGACAGAAGCAAGGTTTACGTAACTCTCGAATCCAAGGTTTTTGGTATCGGCCTTGAATCTTATACCGTAGGTAGCGCAGAATTTTATCTTACTTATGCCGCAAAGAACGGTATTATGCCACTTATGGATAACGGGCATTATCATCCTACAGAG
>JBGUVH010000080.1:0-5620 GCA_045134215.1 Acutalibacteraceae bacterium | reverse complement strand
TTCCTCAACAAAGGGATGGCGCTTAATAGCATTACCGGGCATCATTATATATTTTTGAGGGTTCTTTTCATAATCTTTAAGAACAGCCTCTACCCTGTCACCCGTCTCAACAATAGACTGGCTGTGAGCAATTCTTGTGCACATACGAAGAAGTATGGGGGTATCAAATTTTTCCGAAAGCTCAAAGGCACTTTTTGCAAAATCATAAGCCTCCTGTGAGTCACTGGGCTCAAGCATAGGAATTTTTGAAGCAATAGCATAGTGACGGGAATCCTGTTCGTTCTGTGAAGAATGCATTGCAGGGTCATCGGCAACACATATAACCATACCGCCGTTTACACCTGTATAGGAAAGAGTAAACAGTGGGTCAGCCGCAACATTAAGACCAACATGCTTCATAGCACAGGCACTTCTTGCTCCTGCAAGACTGGCACCAAATGCAACCTCACAGGCAACCTTTTCGTTAGGTGCCCATTCAGAGTGCAAATCGTCATATTTGGATAAAAATTCGGTGATTTCGGTAGAAGGAGTACCGGGATAACTGGATACAACAGCAAGTCCGCCGTCGTGCAGACCTGCGGCAACAGCCGAGTTTCCTATCATAAGTTTTTTCATAATATGTAAACCTCTTTTTATGATTTATTTTGGGAAGCAACAAGACCTTCGGCGCCGTAAATTTTGCGGAGCTTGGGCTTCTCGATTTTTCCTGTTGGGTTACGGGGAACATCAGCAAAAATTATCTTTCGCGGACGCTTATAACGGGGAAGAGCTAAACAAAACTCATTTATTTCGTCTTCAGAGCAGGTCATACCCGCTTTAATTTCAATAATAGCGGTAGCAATTTCACCGAGACGTGCATCGGGAAGACCGATAACAGCAACATCCTTAATCTTTTCGTGTGCAGACAGGAAGTTTTCTATTTGTACGGGGTACAGATTTTCACCGCCTGTGATAATAACGTCTTTCTTACGGTCAACAAGGTAGATAAAGCCGTCCTCGTCCTGCATAGCCATATCGCCTGTATAGAGCCAACCGTCCTTGAGACATTCTGCAGTAGCCTTTTCATCTCTATAGTAACAGGTCATAACCCCTGGTCCCTTAAGGCAAAGCTCACCAACCTCGCCCTGTGCTACAGTCTTGCCGTCGGGGGAAACGATTTTAACCTCCCAGCCATAACCTGCAACACCGATAGCGCCAACCTTGTGAACATTCTCAACGCCAAGGTGAACAGCACCGGGGCCAATAGACTCGCTGAGTCCGTAGTTTGTATCATACTGGTGATTCGGGAATATTTCAAGCCAACGCTTTATAAGACTCTGGGGAACAGGCTGAGCGCCTATGTGCATAAGACGCCAGTTAGAAAGGTCATAGTCCTTAAGGTCTATGTCCCCACGCTCAATAGCATTTAAAATATCCTGTGCCCAAGGAACAAGTAGCCATACAATAGAGCATTTTTCACTGCTTGCGGCTTCAAGTATGCTCTTTGAAGCCGTACCCTTAAGTATTACCGCTTTGCCACCTACAAGCAGACTGCCGAACCAGTGCATTTTTGCTCCTGTGTGATAAAGAGGAGGAATACAAAGGAAGCAGTCGTCCTTAGTCTGTCCGTGATGCGCCTGCTCAACTCTACATGAATGAATAAGGCTTCTGTGCTTATGTAAAATAGCTTTAGGGAAGCCTGTAGTTCCCGAGGAAAAATAAATAGCGGCATCGTCTTCTTCTGTAAGAGTACACTCAGGGAAGCTGCCTGAAAATTCGCTGATAAGGTCATTATAATCATCAGCAAAGTCGGGACAGCCTGTACCTAAATATATAAGGGTGCATTTTTTGCTTATTTTTTCAGCTACAGCCTCAACTCGTCCTACAAATTCATTACCGAAAATCAGTACATCTGCCTCAGCTAAATCGAGACAGTAATCAATTTCGTCAGAGGAATAACGGAAGTTAAGGGGAACAGCCAAAGCGCCTGCTTTAAGAATACCAAAGTAAATAGGAAGCCAGTCAATGCAATTCATAAGAAGTATGGCAACCTTTTTGCCTTTACCTATTCCGTTTGCAAGAAGCATATTAGCAAGTCGGTTTGACTTTTCATTGAACACTTCCCAGGTTATTTCTCTTCTGTAGTGCTTTTTATTAGTGGGCTGAACAAGCTCGTATTCGTGCCATGTAAGCTTTCTGGTTTCAGGCTGGTCGGGATTTATCTCAATAAGAGCGGTATCATTTGCAAATTCTTTCGCATTTCTTTCTAAAAGATGAACGATTGTCATAATAAGTTAACCTCAATTTTTGTGATAATAATACTTTAACACTTTAAAGCGAATATGTCAATATCAAATAACAGCTTTCCCCCTAAAAAGAGCAAAAAAGTTTGAGAAAAAGAGAAAAATGGAAAAATTTTAAAAATAACTGTTGACAAACACGCTTTAAAGTGCTAAAGTATATAAAACGCTTCAACGCTTTAAACTACTAAACGAATGAAAGGTGACAATTATGACGCTTACTGTAATGATAACAATACCGATGCTGCTGTGCTTTTTCGGTCTTATGATAGGTGTTGGCTTTTATTGCAGAAAACACGCAACAAATGTTGAAGGCTTTGTGCTGGGAGGCAGAAGTGTAGGACCTTGGCTTACAGCCTTTGCTTTTGGTACTTCATATTTTTCTGCTGTAATTTTTGTAGGCTATGCTGGACAGTTCGGTTGGAACTTCGGACTTGCTTCTACCTGGATAGGTCTGGGAAATGCCTTTATCGGTTCACTTCTTGCCTGGACTGTGCTGGGTAGAAGAACAAGGGTAATGACTCAGCATTTAGGAAGCAAAACAATGCCAGACTTTTTTGAGAAAAGATATGACAGTAAAAAGCTTAAGGTTATAGCTTCCTTTATAGTATTTATTTTCCTTATTCCTTATACCGCTTCTCTTTATAACGGGCTTTCCTCTCTTTTTAATAATGTTTTTGCAGTGCCTTATTGGGTAGTTGTTGTGGTAATGTCTGTGCTTACGGGTGTATATGTAATTTTCGGCGGCTATATGGCTACCGCAATAAATGACTTTATACAGGGTATAATTATGTTAGCAGGAATTATTGCTGTTATAGCTTCTGTGCTGACACAAAACGGTGGCTTTAATGCGGCAGCAGAGGCCCTCAGCATAAAGGCAGGTACAGAGTACACTTCATTCTTCGGACCTAATCCAATTTTCCTTTTCTTTGTTGTAATGCTTACCTCACTTGGTACCTGGGGACTTCCTCAGATGGTTGGAAAATTCTATTCTATTAAGGATGAGGGCTCTATCAAAAAGGGTACAATAATTTCTACCGTGTTTGCTATTATTGTTGCAGGAGGATGTTACTTCCTCGGTGGCTTTGGCAGACTTTATGAGCCTGTAATGAAGAACGGTAAGGTGCTTTTCGATTCAATTATTCCTACTATGATGAAGGATCTGCCTGCGTTTATAGTAGCCCTTGTTATAGTGCTTGTGCTTTCGGCTTCTATGTCTACCCTTTCTTCTCTTGTGCTGACATCCGCTTCTACCATTACCCTTGATGTTGTAAAGCCTACCTCAAAAAAGGAAATGAGCGAAAAGAAGGGCGTACTTATAATGAGAATATTCATTGTATTCTTTATAATAGTATCGGCTCTTATAGCTATACTTAAAGATACAATATGGGCAGATTCAGTATTTATTCCACAAATGATGGGTGTTTCCTGGGGTGCTTTAGCAGGCGCTTTCCTTGCTCCCTTTATGTACGGACTGTACTGGAAAAAGACCACAAAGGCAGCAGTGCTGACAAGCTTTATATTTGGTGTAGGGCTTGAAATAATTCAGCTTTTAATCGGTATGGGACTTATAAATGTATCGGGTATTCCCGTAATCAGATTTGTATTTACAAATTCCCTTTACTCAGGCGTTTTTGCAATGCTTGGCGGACTTATTCTTGTTCCCATTGTAAGCCTGTTTACACAGAAAACACTACCTGAAAATATAGAAGAAAAATTCAGTTGCTATGAAGAAAGCGTAGTAACAAACAAAAAAGATTCTTTAGGATAAATTAAAAACCGAGGCTTACACCTCGGTTTTATTTTGCAACTGTTATGATATATTCATCCTCAAAAAAATGTTCACAATCAATACTTTCATAGGAAACGGCTTTAAGATTTGTTATTCCTGTGCCTTCCTTTTTGAAATAGGCTTCCTTTGCCGTCCAGATTTTATAAAAAGCTTCAAGAGAGTTATTACTGTTTTCGATAATTTCTTTTTCTTTTTCGGTGCAAACCTTACGGCAGACTTTTAAATCTCTGTCCTTGATTTTTTCTGTATCAATACCTATTGGACTTTCGCTTATAGCTACTGCAATAAGGTCTGCGCAGTGACTTATACTTATATGAAAAAGCAAATCCTTTAAATAGGGTTTGCCTTTTTTATTATGCAAAACCGTTATTTCCTCTATGCTTTTATTTGTAATTTCACTTGTCAGCTCTTTAACCCACCATTCACCGCATACTGAGGCGAGCTTCTTCTCCTTACTGCTTACAGTATCAAGATATGCCCGTCTTTCCTCTGTCATAAGGGAAAGGCATTTATTATATTGCTCAGGGGTAAAAGCGCTGATTTTTTTTGTTAAACATTTCATAAGGCTACCTCACTATTAGCATAACAGCGAGAAGTATAAAAAGAAATGTAAAGTTGAATACTGAAAACAGCTTAAGGTAATGACCTGCTTTTTCAGGATTATGCTTTGTGTATTCCCGATATGTAATAAGACTTGCAAGAGAAGCAATAAGAGTACCTGCACCGCCTATGTTTACACCAACAAGCAAATCTATATAATTATCGGTGAACTGAGATAAAAGAATTGCAGAGGGAACATTACTTATACACTGACAGGAAAGGGTGCTGAAAAGCAGTGTGCTCTTCTGAAGCAGGAAGGAAAGTCCGTCACGTACAAAAGAAATTCTAGCCATATTTCCTGAGAAAATGAAAAAGAATACAAAGGTTAAAAGTAAGGGATAGTCAACCTTTTTAAGAGCTGATTTATCTGCAAAGAATAAGCATACGGGAATAACGATAAGCCCTGTCCAGTATGGAATTAAACGAAATACAATTACAATAGAAAAGAGAAATAGTAAAAGATATAAAACGGTCTTACCGACAGGAAGGCGAGAAAGAGGCTGAGAAATTGTAAGCTTTTCGGATTTCACGAATAATATACAGCACAGGGTGATAAGTACAATCGAAAGCATAAAGGGAAGCAGCATAATTCCCATAAATTCTAGAGTGGGAATACCGAACTTGGTATATAAATAAAGATTTTGGGGATTGCCGAAGGGAGTGAGCATACCGCCGAGATTGGCGGCAATGTTCTGCATAATAAAGGTAAAAGCCATATACTTTTGCTGTTTTGCAGAGGTGAGCACAAAATACCCAAGAGGTAAAAAGGTAAGCAGCGCCATATCGTTAGCTATAAGCATAGAGCCAATAAAGGTTATATAAACCAGAGCCAGTATACTTGAGCGTATGTTGCCGAAGCAAATCACTATTTTTTTTGCAAGAATGTAGAAAAAACGTATATTTTTAAGAGCACATACAACCGCGAGCACGCAAAAAAGACAGGTAAGGG
>JBGUVH010000079.1:0-3512 GCA_045134215.1 Acutalibacteraceae bacterium | reverse complement strand
CTCCTCAAGACAGTATTTGCTTACGATTATATTTGAAAAACGGTAGTCCTTTTGTTTTTTAAGCTTTCCGTAGCTATCCTTTAGCTCTACATCCTTTGGATGCTCACATATAACCTTACCGTAAGGCTTCATAATTTTAGGAAGAGCATTAAGAGCAGTTTCATAATAACCCTTGTAATAGGGCGGGTCGAGGAAGCAAATGTCAAACTTTTCTCCCGTAACATTAAGCAGAGAAGAAAAGTCTGTTTTAAGTACCTTTGCTTTGTCTTTAAGCTTTGCGCTTTCAAGATTTTTGTTTATAATTTCAAATGCTTCCTTCGAGTTATCGCAAAATACCGCTGAGAGAGCCCCTCTGCTGAGCGCTTCAATGCCCATCTGACCGCTTCCTGCAAAAAGGTCAAGGATATTTGCGTTTTCCAGCTCAAACTGAATAGAGCTGAATACAGCCTCTTTTACCTTTTCGGTAGTGGGTCTGATTTCCTTTCCGCTAAGGGTAAGGAGCCTTGTCCCTCTTGCAGAACCGGTAATAACACGCATAATAAAACTCCAATATATATTTACTTATATTATATTATCACACTAAACCTATGGTTTTGTCAATAGAAATTTATTATAAAAGCGAAAAAAATCAGACTTCACACAGAAAGCCTGATTTTTTATTGCTATAAAACAAATTATTTAATTTTATTTGTTGTGGTATCCTTTTGGATAACATCGTGTGCGCCGCCTTCAATAATACTTGTAGCAGAAACAAGTGTAAGCTTTGCTTTTTGCTGAAGCTCAGGGATAGTGAGTGCGCCGCAGTTGCACATTGTGGATTTAACCTTCATAAGAGAAAGGTTTACGTTATCCTTAAGTGTACCTGCATAGGGAACATAGGAGTCAACGCCTTCTTCAAAGGACAGCTTCTTATCACCGCCAAGGTCATAACGCATCCAGTTTCTTGCTCTGTTGCTGCCTTCGCCCCAGTATTCCTTAAAGTAGTTACCGCCGATGTTGACCTTGTTTGTGGGACTTTCATCAAAACGGGCAAAATAACGACCTAACATAAGGAAGTCAGCACCCATAGCGAGAGCGAGTGTCATATGATGGTCGTGAACGATACCGCCGTCAGAGCAAACAGGAATATAAACACCTGTCTTTTCAAAATATTCGTCTCTTGCTTTGCAAACATCAATAAGAGCTGTAGCCTGTCCTCTGCCGATACCCTTTGTTTCACGGGTAATACAGATAGAACCGCCGCCGATACCAACCTTAATGAAGTCAGCACCACATTCTGCAAGGAACATAAAGCCGTCACGGTCAACTACATTACCTGCACCTATTTTAACGGTATCACCGTATTTTTCTCTTACAAAAGCTATTGTGCGCTTCTGCCATTCGCTGAAGCCTTCAGAGGAGTCAATACAGAGAACATCAACACCAGCATTGATAAGAGCAGGAATTCTTTCTTCATAGTCTCTTGTATTGATACCTGCACCAACGATATATCTCTTCTCTTTGTCAAGAAGCTCGTTAACATTTTCCTTGTGAGAATCATAGTCCTTGCGGAATACCATATATTTAAGGTTGCCGTCTTTAGTAATAATAGGAAGGGAATTAAGCTTATTGTCCCAGATAATGTCATTAGCCATTTTAAGAGTGGTATCTTCATCACCACAGATAAGCTTATCAAAGGGAGTCATAAATTCTTTAACCTTTGTAGCCTTGTCCATACGGCTTATACGGTAGTCACGGCTGGTAACAATGCCCAGAAGCTTACCGCAGCAGGTACCGTCATCGGTTACGGCAACGGTGGAATGACCTGTAGCTTCCTTAAGAGCAATAATGTCAGCAAGTGTAGCCTCAGGAGTTATGTTGGAATCACTTACAACAAAACCTGCCTTGTAATTCTTTGCACGTGCTACCATAGCAGCTTCGTCTTCAATAGACTGTGAGCCGTAGATAAAGGAAACACCGCCTTCTTTAGCAAGAGCAACAGCAAGACGTTCGCCTGATACAGACTGCATTATAGCGCTTACAAGAGGTATGTTCATAGTAATATCAGGCTCTTCGCCTTTTTTGAACTTAACAAGGGGAGTTTTCAGACTTACGTTAGCCGGAATACAATGCTCTGAGGAATATCCGGGAACTAAAAGGTATTCGTTAAAGGTATGTGATACTTCTTCAAAATAAAATGCCATAATTTCCTTCCTTTCAATAGTAAAAAAGTATATTATAACTATTATATTTAAAGTGACACTTCTTGTCAACAGTGAGATTTATATTCTTCGTTTCTTACTGTAAACTAAAGAAAAAATCAAAAAATTTGTGGAAAATGTTAAGAGAAAATGGGAGAAAATAAAAATTTTCCTATTCATCAAGATATTTATTTAGATAGTTAAGCACTTTTTTCTTATCTGCTGACCATAGTGGTGCAATTAAATTCTTTTTTGAACCGTCACCTGTTATTCTGTGAACAACGGTATTTTCTCGAAGCAAAGCTATGCATTCCTTTAGTATTTGGGCATATTCATTTATTTTAAGTGTTTTGAATTTGCCCTGTCTGTATTCTTCGGCAAGGGGAGTGCCTTCAATAACATACAGTGAATGGAATTTTATGCCGTCGGTGCCTGTCTTTACAGCTAGCTTTACGGTTTCCTTAATCATATCCTTATTTTCAAAGGGCAGACCTATGATTATATGTGTTACAGTTTCGATATCGCTTTCTTTAAGTCGGCGGACAGCATCTATATAAACCTCACTTTTGTAGCCTCTGTTAATATACTGGGCGGTCGTATCGTGAATGGTTTGCAGCCCAAGCTCAACTGAAACAGGCTTGATTTTATTTATTTCTTTTAGTAGCTCTATTTTTTCCTGTTCAAGACAGTCCGGTCGGGTACCAATAGAAAGACCGACAATATAGTCAGGCTCAATAGCTTCGTAAAAAAGCTTACGGAGATGCTCTACAGGAGCGTAGGTGTTAGTAAAAGACTGAAAATATGCTATGTATTTACCGTTCTTATTTTTACTCTCCACCCTCGATTTTGCTTTCAAAAGCTGCTCCTGAATATTGCCACAGCTTTTTTCTGCAAATTCACTGCTTCCTGAACAGAAAATACAACCGCCTGTTCCAATAGTACCGTCTCGGTTTGGACAGGTAAAACCTCCGTCTAAAGATAGCTTATATACCTTGCAACCGAATTTTTGTCTGTAATGTTCGTTTAAAGTTTTGTACTTCATAGATGGATACCTCAAATAAATTATATAATACTAATAAGAAAAAATCAATTTAGAATAATACTGAAAAAATCTGCATAAAATTATTTAGAAAATAAATCTTGACAAAGAAAAACCACTGTGATATAATTGTCAGCGTTGACACGGCACCATAGCCAAGCGGTAAGGCAGAGGTCTGCAAAACCTTTATGCCCCGGTTCAAATCCGGGTGGTGCCTCCACATGAATCACCCCTCAAATCTGAACCATTAATGTTCAGTTGAAGGGTGATTCATTTTTTTATTATCAGTGTTT
>JBGUVH010000078.1:0-20033 GCA_045134215.1 Acutalibacteraceae bacterium | reverse complement strand
GGTTGGGCGCAGCGCCAGAGAGACCTTGGCGGTCTTATATTTATTGACCTAAGAGACAGAACAGGAATTCTTCAGCTTGCTTTTGATGATAATACCGAAAAAAGCGTATTCGAAAAGGCTTCCTCTGTCAGAAGCGAGTTTGTGCTTATGGCACAGGGTAAGGTAAGACGCCGTTCCTCCGTTAACAAGGATATCCCCACAGGTGAAATTGAGATTGAGGTTACTACCCTTAAAATTCTCGGCAAATCCGAGACTCCCCCCTTTGATATCTCCAATGACACAAAGGCTAATGAGGAGCTTCGTCTTAAATACCGTTATTTAGACCTGAGAAGAGAAAAGCTTCAAAGAAATATCATTACCCGTCACCGCATTGCAAAGGTGACCAGAGATTACTTTGATGAAAACGGCTTCCTTGAAATTGAAACACCTACCCTTATTAAGTCTACCCCCGAGGGTGCAAGAGACTATCTCGTTCCTTCCCGTATTCATCACGGAAGCTTCTATGCCCTTCCCCAGTCACCTCAGCTTTACAAACAGCTTTTAATGCTTTCAGGCTTTGACCGTTATGTTCAGCTCGCCCGTTGCTACCGTGACGAAGATTTACGTGCCGACCGTCAGCCTGAGTTTACTCAAATAGATATGGAAATGTCCTTTGTAACTATGGAGGATATTTTCGCTGTGGCTGAAGGCTATATGAAGCGTCTTTTCAGTGAAATTATGGGTGTTGAGCTTACCCTTCCTCTGCCCCGAATCAAGTTTACCGACGCTATGGAGCAGTACGGCTCTGATAAGCCTGATATCCGCTTTGATATGAAGCTTATTGACCTTTCTGACATTGTAGAAAACTGCGGCTTTTCCGTATTTGCCGACACCGTTAAAAACGGCGGCACCGTAAGAGCCATTTGTGCAAAAGGCGGCGCAAATGTTTATACCAGAAAGGAAATTGATAAATTAACCGAAGAAGCAAAGGGTATCGGCGCTAAGGGTCTTGCCTTTATAAGATATGCCGAGGATACTCCCACCTGCGCCTTTGCTAAATTTTTAAGCGAAGAAGAATTTGCCGCTATTATGGAAAGGACAGGCTGCAGTAAGGGCGACGTAGTATTCATTATTGCCGATAAAAAACGCCTTGCTCTCTCTGTTCTTGGAAGTATTCGTCTTACCGTTGCAAAGCGCCTTGATATTATTCCTAATACCTATGCGCCTCTCTGGATAACCGAATTCCCCTTCTTCGAATACAACGAGGATACAGGCAATTGGGACGCTATGCATCACCCCTTTACCTCTCCTCTTGACGAGTGTATTCCTTATCTTGAAAATGAGCCCGATAAGGTTTTTGCTAAGGCTTATGACCTTGTTATGAACGGTATTGAGCTGTCAAGCGGTTCTATAAGAATTACCGACCCCGAGCTTCAGAATCAGATGTTCAGGGCATTAGGTCTTAGCGAAGAAGAGGCTCACGAAAAGTTCGGCTTTTTAACCGATGCCTTCCGCTTTGGCGCTCCTCCTCACGGCGGTCTTGCTATAGGACTTGACAGAATTTGTATGCTGCTTACCGAGAGTGACAGTCTGCGTGATGTAGTTGCCTTCCCCAAGGTTTCTAACTCCAGTGAGCTTATGTCAGGTGCACCTGCTGCTGTGGATACTGCTCAGCTTAATGACCTTGCAATAGCAATTATTAAGGAAGAAGACTAGTAATTTATAAAAATTTAAACTTTTTTGTCCGTATAACCGACTCTTTTTGAGTCGGTTATTTTTTATTATGAACAACAAAAACACAACTTTATGCACAATGAAAACCGCCTGTTAATGCGGTTTTTTGCTATTTTTAGGGATAGTTATGAATGTTATGCACCGACTTATGCACAATTTTTCAGACTTTAATGTTCATAAAGATGTCGGTGAATGTCGCAAATTTAGTCTGTATAATAGCATTTGCAAACGCGAAAGGATGATAAAAATGCAAAACGAACTAATACGGGAGGAAATGAAAAAACTACTTTTTCAGTCCCTTCCCGTAGCCGAAAAAGCACAGCTTAAGGAGGACGGCTTTAAGTTCTCCCATCCAACAAGAGCGTCTTGTATTCTGGCTGCGCTTTATAAAAAGGCGGCAAATGGTGATATGTCGGCGATAAAGGAAATTCTTTCCCTTGTATCAGATGCCGACACAATAGAAAACAAAGATGAGGTGACGATTATAGACGATGTCAACAGTTAAGGTAACCGACCTTATAGGAAAAGGCTATGACCAGTTCTGGAGCTGTGAAAAGCGGTACAGGGTTTTAAAGGGCGGTAAGGGAAGTAAAAAATCAAGTGTTACTGCCCTTAATCTTATTTACCGTCTTATGAAGTATCCTCAGTCAAATCTGCTTGTTATAAGGGCGGTTATGAACACCCACAGAAATTCCACCTTCGCGGTGCTGTGCTGGGCGCAGAAAAGGCTTGGAGTAGAAAAATACTGGAGTAACAGTCTATCCAATATGGAAATGACCTATCTGCCCACAGGACAAAAAATCATTTTCAGAGGTACAGACGATGTGCTAAAGCTTGCAGGTCTTACCGTTCCCACAGGAACCATTAATTTTGTGTGGATAGAGGAGGCCTTTGAAATAGGCAGTGAGGCTGATTTTGACAAATTAGACCTTACTGTGCCAAGAGGTGAGGTTCAAAAGGGCTATTTTAAGCAAACCACCATCACCTTTAACCCTTGGAGCAGTGAGCATTGGCTTAAAAAACGCTTTTTTGATACTGCCTCAGATAACACCTCGGTTTTTTCCACCAACTATTTGTGTAATGAATTTCTTGACGAAACCGACCGACAGGTTTTTGAGCGTATGAAAAAAGCCAATGCGAGAAAATACGCGGTAGCAGGTCTTGGCGAGTGGGGTA
Source organism: Acutalibacteraceae bacterium (assembly GCA_045134215.1). Classification (GTDB taxonomy): domain Bacteria; phylum Bacillota; class Clostridia; order Oscillospirales; family Acutalibacteraceae; genus SIG607. The sequence goes on along the minus strand of JBGUVH010000078.1, from coordinate 17,144 downwards.
TTGCAGAAGGTCTTGTTTTTGAAAACTGGACAGTACAGAGCCTTGATTTCAGAGAGGAAAATCCTGAGGACTGGAAGGCTTTTTTCGGTCTTGACTATGGCTACACAAATGACCCCACTGCCTTTATTGCCTTTGCAGTAAATAAAAAGAAAATGCAGCTTCATATTTTCGACGAATTTTACGAAAAACGACTGCTGAACAGCGATATTGCCGCCCGAATTAAAAAGAAGGGCTATGCTAAGGAAAGAATTCGTGCTGATTCCAGCGAGCCTAAATCCAATGAGGATTTAAGAAGAATGGGAATTTCCCGTATAACCCCCGCAGTAAAGGGGCCTGACAGTATCCTTAGCGGTATTGCAAGAATAAGCGAATACCGAATAACTGTTGAGCCTTCCTGCACAGGTGCAATTTCAGAGCTGAGCAGCTATCGCTATTCACAAAAATGCAACCAAAAAGGACAGCGTATACCTGAGGACAGCAACAACCATCTTATAGATGCTCTTCGCTATGCCTTTGAGGATGTGAAATATTTTAAGGAGGAAAGCACTCAAAACAGCAGATATTCCTGCAGTGAGGTGCTACTGAAAAAATGGAAATAACCAAAGCTTTAATTATTGTATCGGTTAATGCATTAGCTTTTATAACAGGTCTGCTTCTTGGCAGAACGGTACGGAAAATAAGGAATTCCGTTAAAAACCGCAATCGATACTCACTTAACCAAAACAACGACTGGCAAACACTTGTTAATTACTATCCCAGCGAACCGACAGAAAATCTGTCTTCACATAAAAAATACAAAGGAGAAAAATTATGGAAGAAAACAACCAAATAAGCCCTCAGCCCTCAGACAGTCAGAACACTGTCCTTATTCCTGTAAAATTCAATAAGGAAATGCGTAACATTACTGTAGAAGAAGCCTCTTGCCTTTCCCAGAAGGGACTCAAGTATGATGCAATTTCTCCACAGTGGGAAAAGCTCAGGCTTTTTGCTAAACAGGAAAATATGAGCACCGCCGATTTCCTCTCTACACTGGAGAAGAAGAGAACAGAAAAAAGAATTGAAGAGCTCACACAGCAGTGCGGAGGCAACAGCGAGATAGCTCACCATATCTTAAGTCTTGAAGGAGCTACCGAAGAGGAGCTTCGGGGCATAAGTGAATTCAAAGAGTATTTTCCGGAGAAATCCACCGATAGCCTTCCAACAGAGGTTATCGACCGCGCAAGAGAAAATAACTCTAACCTTCTTGACGAGTATTTAAGGTATAAGGCAAGACAGGAGGCTTTAAAAAAGGCTGACGAAAAACAGAAACGGGAAAATCTTTTAAGCTCTGTCGGTTCGCAAAAGGACAGCGGCTTATCCCGCTCACCAGAAAGCCACGAATTTATACGTGGTCTATGGAATTATTAAAATTAAAGGAGAAAAAATTTTATGTCAATCAACACTTTAGAAAATGCAAATGTATACAGCGAAGAGCTTGACCGTCTGTTTACACAGAAAAGCGCAACAGGCTTCTTTGCAGACAATGCCTTTGGAGCACGTTTCGTAGGCGCAAAAACAGTTATTGTACCTGATATTGATTTTTCAGGTCTTGCTGACTACGACCGCGATACAGGCTTTACCAGAGGCGCAATAACCGTATCCAATACCTCTTACACTATGAAGATGGACCGCGCCCGTTCTCTTCAGATAGACCGCGAGGACCTTGACGAAACAGGTATTGCAAATCTTGCAGGTAAAATTTTAGGAGAATACGTTCGCACCAAGGTTGTACCTGAATGTGACGCTTATGTTCTCTCCAAGCTCTCAGGTCTTGCCGCTACAAGAGGCAACCTCATTAACGGTGAAATTGATAAGCCTTATGCCGCGCTCTGTGAGCTTATTAACAATGTTCAGGAAAAGGTAGGCTATGATACCGAGCTTGTTGCCTTTATTGACAGCTGTATGTATGCCCGTCTTATGAACACCGATGAAATTTCAAGAATGGTTACCGTTTCCGATTTCAAGCAGGGCGAAATTGACCTTAAGGTAAAATCTCTTAACGGTGTTGCTCTTATTCCTGTTGTAAGTGAAAGAATGAAAACCGCTTACAGCTTTAAAACAGGAAACGCAGGTGGCTTTATCCCTGCCGAAAATGCTAAAGAGGTTTATATGCTTGTGTGTGCCAAGGACGGCGCTCACCTTATGAAGAAAACCGAAAAAATGCGCATATTCGCACCCGACCAGAATCCTGATGCAGATGCCTTTAAGTTCGACTACCGTATTTACTATGATGTATTCGTAAAGAAGAGCGGTCTTGATGCTGTTTGGGCATGGCTTTCTCCCGAGGTTACCGTTTCCTCTCAGCCTGCAAATAAGACTGTAACCGAAGGCAGTATAACAGGCTCCCTTTCTGTTACCGCTTCTGCTTCCGGCAGTGCTCTTACTTACCAGTGGTACTGCTGTGACGAAAACGGCGCGAATGCGGTTAAGGTAGCAGGTGCAACCTCTGCTTCTATGACCATTCCCACCGATTTAACCGAAGGTGAATATTACTTCTACGCAGTAATTACCGTTGACGGTCTTGCAAAGCACAATACCGATATCGCTAAGGTAACCGTAGCATAATCAAAACAAAAATAAATACAGGGGGGATACTTCTCCCCTGTTTCATTAAGGAGGCAATATGAATACCCCTAAAGAAATATTTAAAGAATATGAAACATCACGAAATTATAAGCTCTCTCTCGGAGAAAAAGGTCTTTACCAGCAAAACGATATTAACAGACGCTTTTATATGGGGGATCAGTGGTACGGCGCAAATGTAGGCGCTGACCGACCTTTAGTTCGTCATAACATTATTAAACGTATTGGCGAATACAAAATGGGAGAGCTTATTTCAGATAAGGTTCATATAAGGTATACCGCTGAGGGTATTTCCTATTTAAACAAGGAAAACAAGGATACCCTTACACTGAAATCACAGGTGGCGGCGGGTGAATATACCTTTAAGGAAAATGCCGATGACAGCGAAGTAAGAATGCTTAGCGAGGCACTCAGCAGTTATCTTGAGGTTACAAATCAGAAGCTTCATTTTGACAGCAAGGCAGCCGATATTCTAAAAAACAGCTTTATCTCAGGCACAGGTATTCTTTATACCTACTGGGACAATGAAGCAGACGGTTCAAAGGGCGATATTGCCTGTGAGGTACTGCCTGTGGAGAATGTATACTTTGCAGATTACAGCGAGGAATCGGTGGAAAAACAGCCATATATAATTATTGTAACCCATTGCGAAACAAACCTGCTTCGTCGCACTGCTGCAAAGTGGGGCGGTCAGCCTGAGAGAATAAAATCCGACAGTTTTAGTGACACGAAAACCACTGTGTTTACAAAGCTTTATAAGGAATACAAAAATAACAGCGTTACTGTTATGGCTGTTACAGTAAGTGAAAATGCCCTTATCCGTCCTGCGTACAGCACCCATCTTTCAAGATACCCCTTGAATGTTTTTCAGTGGGAAAAGAAGGATAACTGTATTCTGGGTGAAAGCGAAGTAACCTATCTACTTCCCAATCAAATTGCCATTAACCGTATGCTTACCGCATCAGTGTGGGCAAGTATGTCTATGGGAATGCCTATAATGACGGTTAACGGTGATACGGTAACAGGAGAAATCACCAATGACCCAGGACAGATAATAAAAATTTACGGAACAAACGAGGATGTGGCGGGAGCTATTCATTTTGTGTCTCCTCCTGATTTTTCCGCTAATTTCAGCACAGGTATATCCGACCTTATTACCAACACCCTTGAGGGAAGCGGTGCAGGTATGACAACCCTCGGAAAAATAAACTATAATAACACCGCCGCTATACAGTCTCTGTCACAGGTTTCAGGAGTTTCCATGGCTTCCCTTATTCTGCGTTACAGAGCATTTCTTGAAGAAGTTGCTCTTTTATGGCTGGATTTCTGGACAGCAAAATACGGAAGACGCAGTATACTTATTGAGGACGCAAACGGACAGTGGTATTTTCCCTTTGACAGCTCACGATATTCAAACATTCATTTTCACGCAAAAGCGATAAAGGAGGAGCAAAATGAAAGCAATTGAGCTTTATAAAAAAGGACTTTTAATTGCAGGAGTAAGAGAAGACGAGGAATATCTTGTTTCCTCTGAGAAAACCGACGGTCTTATTTTTGTAAATAACGTACTGAGTGATTTATCAGTAAAAAATGCTGACAGTCTTCTTGAAGAGCTTCCTTTTAAACAGGTCCTTTGTGATGCTGCTGTTTTCGGAATTGCATATTATATCAGCCTTCATTTTGGAAACAGCGAGAAAAGTCAATATCTCTCTGCACTTTACAGCACCAAAAGAGCAAAGGCTCTTTCAAAGACAGAAGCACGACAGGATACTCTTCCCCGTAATGCGAGGTGTATATAATGAAGCTGCCATCCCTTAAAAACAGCTCGGCAAAAAAACACATTACAACAACCATATCGGCTACAGTTACCGCCCACGACCCCTTGGGACTTAATTCCCAAAAGCTCAGTGAGTGTAACAATTTGTGGAATTCAGAGGGAATTCTTACCACCCGTCCCGCTTTTTTTAAAGAAAACGGTATTCTTATAGACAACGGCTACCGTACCGATGACCAGAAGGTATTTTTCGCCGATTTCCCATTTACTATGATAAATGGCTATAACGGTCTTTTTGCGGTGGCTAAAGAGGTTTATTTTGACCGTACAGATATTTGGTTTTATGCTGTTAATGATATGGGACAAACAAAACAGCTTTTTCTTCTTGAGCTTGTAGCAGCAACCGGATATTACGGGTACGATATAAAAAATATGCTGTTTATAAAGGACAAAGCCATTAGAGGTAGTGGAATTTTCGTTATAATTCCTACAAGAGCCACCTCACTACGATATGAGGAAATATTAACACAGGTAAGATATTATGAGATTAAATCCGACTTCTCAGGTCTTTTAAGCATTTCGCCTACCGAATTTTACTGTCCTCTGATTATGAAGAACGGTCACGGTAATGAGTATTCTGAAACTATCGAGCCTTATATTAAGGATACCTTTTATCCCGAAGGCATAAATATTTTAGGGGGAGGCTTTGAGGCGGATTTTTCCTGTGACGATGCTTCCTATGAATTTGTTCTGCCTGTGGCTGTTTTAAAAAACACTGCTGTAAATATTGAATACTTTACATCTACCTATCAGAAGCGAAGCTTTACAATACCGTCAAGCTCTGACTATTCAGATGAGCAGAATTTTCTCGATATAAAGCTTAAGTTTAAAATTAACAGAGCCTCCGGCACAATAACCGCTCTTGCAAACGGGGAGAATTATCCGCTTCCCAGATTTCGTCGCGACAACTCTCTGAGAATTTTTGCATATACTGATACCAGTGCCGCCGCTTACGGTTTACTCAGCCGACGGATAAAGCCTGTGAGCTTTGACTGCCGTCTGTTTCTGTCAGGCGGTGAGATAAATGGGGACAGAGTTTATTATTCGGGCAAAAATAAGCTATTGTATTTCAGCGAAGAAAACAGCTTTAATGTGGGAGACGACAGAGGTGATGTCACTGCCCTTTCACAGCAGAACAGATATATCATAGCCTTTAAGGAAAAAGAAATATACCGACTTACCCTTGGGGAAACAGAAGACATTGACCGAGATACCCTTAGAGATAGCGATACTGTCAACATCTCTCCAAAGCCGTCAAGAAAAATTGTAAGGGTTACAAATACTATTGGCTGCGACCGACCGCGAACAATTAAAAACTGTGGTAACCGTCTTGTGTGGTATCACAGCAACGGGTCAGTTTATACCCTTTACGGAAGCAACCTATATACAGAAGGCAGTGTCTACGAGCTTTCAGCAGATATACGCAACACTCTTGCCTTGCTTACCGACGAAGAAAAGAAAAAAATATTTGCAGTAACAATAAACGGTTATTACGGTCTTGCCGCAGGAAATAAAATTTTTATTATGGACTCTCTCGTCAGCGGCTTCACATATCTATCAGGACATAAAAGCCCAGATAAAAAGTACAGCGGTCTTTCCTGGTTTTTCTGGGAAACACCAAAGGGCACAATGCTTATTGATGCCTTTGTAAAAGCATACAGCTCTTATTTTATTATGGCTGATACAAATACTGTCTGTGTTTATATTTCTGCTCTATACGGGGACAAGGACCTTATATATGACAAATCCGCTTCTCCTGTTACCATAGAGCCTGATTATTCCTTTGCAACTGCACTTCTTGGAGAACAACAGGAGAAAATCAGAAAAATAACGGTTCGCGCTATGTTTTGCGGTAACGCAAAGCTTACTGTTTTTGATGACAATACAGACATTTGCAGTTTTGATATTATAGGCAAAAACAGGTACAGCGACTATATTATACCTATGAGCGTAAAGACGGGCAAGGTGGGTATAAAAGTACAGGGAAGAGGAGCCTTCCGTCTTAACAATATAATTATAGAAAGCACTGAAAGGTAAAGGCTTTATGAAAAGATTAACTGCTATATTTCTTTTAATTATTATGCTGTGCGGATGTACACAAAGAACGTCTACCGTTCCTTCGACTGCAGACACGAAATATTTGTACGGTGTATGGGTTACCTATGCAGAGCTTAGCGCCGCCGCGCAAACTGATTTTGAGAAGGGCTTTGAGGATATCTGCAATAATGCAAAGGAGCTTGGCGCAAATGCGCTGTTTGTACATCTTCGAGCCTTTTGCGACAGCGTTTATCCTTCAGAATATTTCCCACTTTGCAGTTGGGCGCAAAAGCAGAACGGGGATATGCTTTTACTTATGACACAAATATGTAAAAAATATGACCTTGCTTTTCACGGCTGGATAAACCCTTACCGAGTTGCCTCTACCCACAGCGACATAGAGCGTCTGCCGATAAACAGTCCTGTAAGAGCAAATCCTCAGCTACTGGGAAATACGGCAGAGGGCCTTTACTTAAACCCTGCCTCAGCAGATGCACGACGGCTTGTAATTGACGGTGTCAGAGAAATTATAGAAGGCTATGATATAGATGGCATACATTTTGACGATTACTTTTATCCTACCACAGACGAAGGCTTCGATATTCAGATGTATGAAAATTATGTTTCTTCAAACCAAAACCCTCTGCCTCTTGATGAATGGCGGAGAGTCAATGTGAATCTGCTGATTTCAGGGGTTTACAGCGCTATTAAAAGCAGCGGCAAGGCTATTTGCTTTTCGGTAAGTCCTGCCGCTGACATAGAAAAAAATATAAATATACTTTACGCTGATGTAAAAAGCTGGTGTGAGGCAGGCTATATAGATATGATAATTCCTCAGCTTTACTTCGGTTTTGAGTATCCTGTAGAGAGCTTTACTTTTGAACAGCTTTTGCTTGACTGGATTAAACTGACACAAAACAGCAACACAAGGCTGTGCATAGGTCTTGCCCCCTATAAGCTTGACACACAGCAAACACCCGACAATGAAGAATGGAAGGACGGTACAGGTATAGTAGCGCGTCAGCTTTTGCACATTAAAAATCAGGCTGATATTTCGGGTGCCGTATTCTTTTCCTCATCATATCTTTTCAAGGAAGATGAAAACCACATTATTCAAAAGGAAAACATAAAAAATATAATAAAGGAGTAACAAAATGCAGCTTAAAATTACAAAAGGAACAATTGTCAGAACAATAATGATTGCAATAGTAGTCATTAATATTATACTTGAAAAATTCGGTCTTGATATAATCAACACAAGTGAGAGCGCCGTTGCCGCCACTGTTGAAATGCTTATTGAGGCCGGTTCAATTATAGCTTCCTGGTGGTATAACAACAGCTTTTCCTATGCAGCAAAAAAGGCAGACCGTTTCTTTATGGCTGTAAAGGAATATGATACAACTCATTACACAAAGCATTGACAAATCACCTTTTAAATTGTAAAATAATAGACGGCAAAGCGCCGTCTATTATTTTTTTGGAGAAGTTATTTATGAGTGAAATTTTGCGTTTGGCACCCGCCTTTAAGGATTACCTCTGGGGCGGTCAGATTTTAAGAGAAAAATACAATATAACCGATATGGATAAGGTCGCTGAAAGCTGGGTATTTTCCACCCATAAGGATGGACAAAGCGTTGTTATAGGCGGCAGTCTTGACGGGAAAACCTTAAGCGAAGCGGTGGAGATAATGGGTACTTCTGCCTTGGGTAAAAAAGCTGCGGAATTTGAAATGTTCCCCCAGATGATAAAAATAATTGATGCCGAGCAGAGTCTTTCCATACAGGTTCATCCCAGTGATGAATATGCCCTTGAAAACGAAGGTCAGTACGGAAAAACTGAAATGTGGTATATTCTTGGTGCAAAGGAAGGCGCAGGAATTTACTATGGCGTTAAAAAGGAAACCACAAAGGAAGAACTTTATGATGCCATACAGAACAACAAAATAGAGGATGTTCTGCGCTTTCAGCCCTGTAAGGCAGGAGAATGTTATTTTATTCCTTCGGGAACTATTCACGCTATAGGCGCGGGACTGCTGATTGCAGAAGTTCAGCAAAATTCCAATGTTACATACCGTGTATATGATTTCGGCAGAGTCGGTGTTGACGGAAAGCCCAGAGAGCTTCATATAGAACAGGCTGTCAGGGTATCTAATCTCTTGCCTATGACACAGGAATGTGAAAAAAAACCTGAGCTTATAGAAAACGGCACAAAAACGCTTCTTTCTACCTGTCCTTATTTTGAGGCTGTAAAAATCCAAATCGACGGACAGTATAGCTTTACACCAAAGGACAGCTTTGTTTGTGTTTTTGTTATTGATGGCAGTGGTGAAATAAACGGCAAAGCCTTCGGTCAGTATGACACATTTTTTGTCCCTGCAGATATGGGAGAGGTTATATTAAAGGGAAGCTTTGAAGCAATTTTATCTCATACTCCCGGAAATTAAGATATAAAAAAACAGCTGCCACGAATAATCGTGACAGCTGTTTTATTTATTATTCTGCTATTTCCTGCTCTTGGTCGATTTCCTCTAATTCATCGGAATCAATAACAAGCTCTTTAATTTCGCCTGTAAGCTCTTTTCTTTTCTTAATAAGAGCAGCAACTCCGACAGCAGCAGCGCCTGCGATAACAATCGCGCCTGTAGCAATTAATATCTTTTGAGTAAGAGTTAATTCTTTCATAATTTATCCTCCTGAATTCATCATTTTAATTATTATACCATAAATTTTCAAAAAAATCAATAGCTGGCTATTTTACAGCCTTCAGCCTCGACCAGAGGTAAATAATTATCTGTCCCGGTATACCCAGCAGGAAAATCAGCCACACATTTACCGAGCAAAGCAGTAATGTGAGATAAACGCCCGTTAGTATACTCCATAGCAAAACAGAAATTATAAGGTAATTAAACCGCTTGTTTCCCCATATAGAATTAAATATAAGGGCAACAACGGCAGAAGCAGGAACAGCATAAACAAACACCAGCCAGTTCATACTGCTTTTTGCAAAAAGGTCAATATTGACAAAAATGAAGGTAGCCACAAGCCAAACAAGCACCACAGATATATATGTTATTATTTTACGGTTGAACCTTCTTCGTACCTTTCGTTCCTTTTTGGCTTTTTTATATTCGGTATGCTCAAGGGTGAGCAAATAATCCACCGTAACAGAAAATGTATCGGCAATTTGCTTTAAGGCAATAATATCGGGAATCGACTCGCCGCGTTCCCATTTGGAAACTGCCTTATCGGTATAATTCACAAGGGCTGCTAACTCACTTTGTGTCATTTTCTTTTCTTTTCTAAGCTCCTGAATATTAGCCGCTATTGCTGATTTTATATCCTCCAAATTGCCACCTCCTTTTTCTTTTACCTATAAATTATAACATTAATCAGTCGCTAAATCAAGTTATTCTTGTGTTTTTAAAGGTTGCTTTTTCAACTTCTTTCGACATTTTTATTTGACTTTAAGACAAAAATATAGTATTCTTAGTGTATATTATTTATCGAGGAGACTTTTTATGAGACCTGACGGAAAAATAGTAAAAAGCGATGATGCGGAATATGCGGTAGTTCCGCACATAATGGTTGAAAGAAACGACGCTCTTAATTTTATTGAAATTGATATTCCTGCAGAGCCTCTGCAAAAATATCTCAATGAAAAGAGAAAGGACGGCATCGTGCTGAGTCACTTGTCTCTTATTATCGCTGCTTACGCCCGTATTGTCGGCGAATTCCCTCTGCTTAACCGCTTTATAGTAAACCGTAAGATTTACGCAAGAAATGAGCTTGCTGTATCTATGGTTGTACTTAAATCGGGTGCAGACAACGGTACTATGTCAAAAATCAAATTAGACCCTGCTGATACGGTATTTGAGGTTAACGATAAAATAAATTATTATGTTAACACAAACCGTCAGGCAGGTGACAATAACAAAACCGATAAGCTGGTTTCCACACTGCTCAGTATCCCAGGGCTTCTTAATATCGGTGTTCGGGTTTTTAAATGGATGGATAAGCACGGTCTGCTGCCCTACTCAATTGTCGATGCCAGTCCCTTCCACGCAAGTATGGGTATCACAAACCTTGCAAGTATCCGTACCAATCATATTTATCACCATATATACAATTTCGGTACCACCAGCGTTTTTCTTGCTATGGGTAATTCCAGAGAGGTTCCCAAGAGAAAGTCAAACGGTGAAATTGAATTTGAGAAGTGCATCCCATTTGGCTGTGTTATGGACGAGAGAATCTGTTCAGGTCTTTACTATGCCAAGGCTTTCAGAAAATTCAGAAAATATCTTGAAAACCCTGAGCTTCTTGAAGTAAAGCCCGAAAGTGTCATAAAAGAAATACCCTACAGAACCGAGCGTAAAAAATAATATGCATGAAAGAAATAATACCTGCTGCTTTACAGGCCACCGCAAAATCCCAGCAAGTGAGCTTGACCACATAAAGCAAAGCCTTAACAAAGCCCTTACTTCTCTTATAGAAAAAGGGATAACCTGCTTTTGCGCAGGCGGGGCTTTAGGCTTCGACACACTTGCCGCGCAAACGGTATTAAGCCTTAAAGAAAAATATCCCCACATTCAGCTTATTCTTGTTCTTCCCTGTGTTAATCAGAGCAAAAGCTGGAATGATGAGGATAAAGCAGTTTATGAGGCTATAAAAAAGCAAAGCGACGAGGTTATCTATACAAGTGAGCATTATTTCAGAGGCTGTATGCAGGTTAGAAACCGCGCTCTTGTGGATAGAAGCTGTGTAGCGGTCTGCTATCTTACCGAAAGCACAGGCGGAACAGCTTATACTGTAAAGTATGCAAAAAAAAACGGACTGAAGGTTATTAATTTAGTTAAAACTCAAACAGAGCTGCCACTAAATGATACATAATAAAACATTGCATTGCGTAGCCAAAGCATTCAAACTCGAATCAGATTTTGAAACAAGTATTTTTTGCTGTGGCTTTGTTAAAATACTCGTAAATCTAGGGGAGGATAATTTATCCTCCCGTTTTGTTTTGTGTGAACTTTTCGGCGGCACCAAGGCACCGCCCTACAATTCTAGACCCTAATCCCTAGTCCCTAAAAAAAGAAGAGTCTCTCGACTCTTCTTTTTTTACGGTATAAGCTTTTCTATAAGGCGTAGCATTCTGTCGTAGGCAGTAGAGGGAATTTGTCCCATTGCGTTACCGCCCGAAGTATACTGATAACGGGAATCATTTATTCTTGTGAAGGTAAGAACGGTATCCTCGCTTCCGTTATTATGCTTCATTGTAAGAGTAAGAGACGGCTTATCCTTTGTGCTTACGGTGTTATAATCAATAGCGGTTATCTGAATAAATTCAGCATAGAATTCCTGAAACGCTTTTCCCTCAACATCCTTACCGCTGTTTTTCACAACATACTTTTCATTGTCCTCGTCATAGCTTAATGTGAAGGTGGTGTTCATTTCGCCCGACAGGCTGAATTCGCTTATATCCTTTATAGACTCAAGTGCCATAAAGCCAAGATAAAAATCCTTTTCCTCGTTTGAAATGAATTCCATATTAGATATTGTTACAGTTCTTATCATTTTATCGGTTGAGGAAGCAACAAAATATTCGGTATAGGTATCATCCGAAGGAGTAATACGGTAGGTATACTCTTCACCTGCAAGGCTTAAGGTTATAATCCATTCAGGGTTATCAAGACCGAATTGCTTTAATTTCTCAGCAGACTGGTCAAAGGAAACAACGCCTGAAGCTGAAACACCGTTTTTGAAAATATCGGTTACATCCTCAACTCCCTGCGCCACTCTCAGTAAAGGAGAAGTGCAGATATAGGTTGCATAATCACTGAACTGACCGTCTTCATTGGGCTTGAATACAAGCTTCTTTTCAAAGCGTCTGCCCGAAATTGTAAGGGTATCAAAGGTAGAAAGCAAACCTTCCGAATCAAAATAACCTGAATTCTTATCGTTCTTTTCAACCTTTGGAATTGCAGTGCTTATTGCAAGCTCAAGAGGCTCTGCAATAAAGCCTGACATAGTGCCTGCATTTACAAGGTAAATTTTATCAGGCGCAGAAGACAGCTTCACATAGGAATAGGTGCCGTCTGCGGTTTCGTTTCCTACAGTTATGGTATAGGGTTCCCCTGCAGTACCCTCAACGGTTACTGTAACCTTAGGCGAAGCCATACCGTAATCCACACTTCCGTCATCCTCATATTCACCGAAGGCTGAAAGGGAGGAAGCATAGGAGGCTATCTGCGCAAGAGAGGTCTGGTCAATAAGAGAATTATCATAGCCCTCAAGACTCCACACCTGAGTAAGCTCCTTCTTATCATTCTCTACCATAGAGGAAAGGAGAACCATTGTACCCTCGCTGCGCTCAATAGTGATTTTGGTAATCTGTGTAGGGTCAACACTGAGCACCTGATAGCTCTGGTTAATACTAACATCCTCAGGCTCCTTTTCGGGAATAAGCTTTACTACCGCAAAGGTAACACCTACAAGAAGAGCTACACAAAGCACAGCCGCAATAATTTTTTTAAGAAGGGAATTTTTACCCGTCTTACCCTTATCGGTATGCTGTGAGGGAGCGGCAAAGATGGTGGATTCCTCCGTTTGCTTTACCTCTTCCTCAATTATTTCATTTTTGTTTTGTTCTTCCATTATTTGTTTCTCCTTCTGAAGAATATAACGAAAGCAAGTACCAGAATAGCCACAGGAATAACAGCAGCAAAAATAACTCTCATTACCTTTGCCGAGGCGCTGGATACTACATACAGCTCACTTGTTGCATCAATGGTTTTAACATCAAATACAATTTCTGCTTCATCAATTCCGGTAATACTTCTTAGTATATCAACATTAAGAGAATCATAATCCATTACCGAGCCGTAGCTTAATGCATAGGTTTCGGAAATAAAGTCAATACTTGAGAAGGCTATTACATTACTCTGAACGGGTACATTGTTAACATATTCTGATTCCTTTGAAAGAATACAGGAGGCAAGCTTTCTCTTTTCCAGACTGTCGCTTGGAGCAACGCTGTTATCGGTATCAACAGGAACTACTACGCTTGTGCCGTTAGTAGTAAGAACGGTCTGGGTTTCTCTGCCCGAGTATCCGCTTCCTGTCTCTCTCATTGCTATATTATAACCGCTGGCGTAATAATCACCTGCACCGAGGAAATCAAAATCACTTGTTGCAGAAAGGCTTATATATGTGGAATAATCCATTCCTCTGAAACTATCAGAGGTTTCAAACACAATGCCCGATTCAATGGTAATTCCCCATTCTGCAAGGAAGTTATAAAGATTAGGCAAGGTCTGATAAGAGGAATCGCCATAGAAAACAAGGTTTTTACCAAGCTTTCCGTCATTTTCAAGATACTTGCTTATTGCTGTAAGCTCTTCCTTGGCAAAATCCTTATTGGGCGCAGCAATAACAACTGCATCAAGCTCAGGCGAAACAGAGCTTATAAGAGTATCGGTAATTTCACTTACCTCAAAGTTGTTCATAGAGAGAAGCTTTTTATAGTAATCATAAACACCGCTGCTGCTGTGAGATGTTACAATACCAACCTTAAGGGTTTTAGTGCTGGTTACAGCGGCTATTGCACTGGTAAGGCTGGTTTCAAGACAGCTACCGTTTATCTCATACATTGTAACACCCATTGCGGCATACTCGTTATTTTCCTCAAAGGTATATACATCCGCAAGAGTAAGACTGCGGTCATTTTCAAACTTGTTGCCCTCGCTCTCAAAGTCACAGGTTACAAGAATATCACCGTAGGAGTAATTAACTCCGTACTTGGATACGATTGCACCCACCTCTGTTCCGTTGGGGTCCATATACTCTATTTTGATTTTCGGATTAAGTCTTTCGTACTGCTCTAAAAGAACGGTGGTCTGGAAATAGTAGTCGCTTGTATTTGCATAGAACATACTTGCCTGTGCAGCCTGTGCCATACCGCCGCCGTAATAGCTTTCAGCAGAGGGAGCAAGTACATAAACGGTTATATCCTTATCAACGGTTTTTATATACTCAGCGTTTTCAGCGCTTATGGAATTTTTCTTCTCGCTGGTCATATCATATTCAAGAGTGACACGCTCTGCGAGAAGTCCCACAAGTACATTGAGTATAATTGCAACAGCAATAACAAGAGCAATAATTGCTACAGCATAGCCGCCACGTTTAAAGAGATGCTTGTTTTTAACCTTTTCGCTTTTACTTCCGAACACAGCCTTAAAAAGACGGGGGAAGAAGGAAAGCACGGAATTCAGTATGTTTTTGAAATTTTCGTTCATTATAAATCCTCCTTCTCTTAAGACCATCTGCGTTTTTCAACGCTTCTGACTGTAAGGAATATAAATACTACGATATATGACAGGTAATAAATAACATCGGGAATACTCAGTACACCGTCAGCAAAGGCGGAATATCTGTCCATAAGAGCAACAGCGTCGGTTATCTCAGACAGCCATTCTATTCCTGTCATAGAAATAATAGAGTTAATGAACATAAGCACGATATTTGCGCCTATGGTAAGAACTGCGGCAAGTGCTGTACTCTCGGTAAGAGAGGAAATGAAAATTCCGCAGGCAATAAGTGTTGCGCCAAGAAGCAGTGTTCCGAGAATTGCATATATAAATATAAGCCAGTTTACTGCAGAGAAATATGCAACTATTATCTGATAGATAAACAAGGGTGAAATAGCTATAGCATAAACGCTGAGACAGGCAAAGAACTTACCAAGCACAACGCCCGTTACCGAAACAGGCGCAGTAAGCAGAACCTGATCAACCTTCTGACGCTTGTCCTCACTTATAGTTCTCATTGTGAGAAGAGGAATTAGGAATACCGTCAGATACATAGGATATGCAAAAGGAATAGCATATACTGTGGTGCTTCCGTTTTCATAGAGGAAGCTGAAAAGAAGTCCCTGTACCGCAAAGAAAACGGCAAAGAAGAAATAGGTAATAAGAGAAGTAAAATAAGCCTTCATTTCTCTTTTATATATAGCTATCATCAGTTTTCCTCCTCACTTTCTTCAGTAGTCTCAGGAATTTCCTCTGTCTGTTCCTCATTAGGCTGATTATTTTCGAAGTAAACTCCCATATCATCCTCACCTGTAAGGCGAAGGAATATCTGTTCAAGGGTAAGCTCGTTACTGGTAAGGGAAAGAAGTGTCAGCTTATTCTTTTCAGCAAGACGCTTTATAAGCTCTCCTCTGATGTCTGCATTGTCCTCAGGAACAATTCTATAATCCTTGCTTCCTGCTTCAAGCTCACCAAGACATTCAATGCTGTATACATTTCTTACGCTGTTAATAGCAGCCTCAACATCCTCACTCTTACCGATAACTCTTGCAACAAGAGAATGGTCGCTGGAAAGAGCCTTTGAAAGATTTTCAGGGGTATCGTCGGCAATTATATGTCCCTTATTAATAATAATAACGCGCTTACATACCGCCTGAACCTCGGACAGAATATGAGAAGAAAGAATAATGGTATGGTTTCTTCCCAGCTTTGTTATAAGGTCTCTGATTTCGATTATCTGCTTAGGGTCAAGACCAACGGTTGGCTCGTCCAGAATAAGTACATCGGGGTTGCCAACTAAAGCGCCGGCAATACCTACACGCTGTCTGTAGCCCTTGGAAAGATTCTTTATAAGTCTTTCCTCTACCTCAGTAATTCTTACAAGACGGATAATCTCGTCTATATGAGGCTCTTTAGGGAATTTTACTTTTTTAAGGTCATAAATAAAGTAAAGATATTCCCTCACCGTCATATCAAGATAAAGCGGGGGGATTTCAGGCAGATAGCCTATTCTTTTCTTTGCAAGCTCAGGGTCGGTCATAATATCAAACCCGTCAATCTCCACCTTACCCTGTGTAAGCGAAAGATAACCTGTAAGGATATTCATAATGGTAGATTTACCCGCACCGTTAGGTCCGAGGAAGCCTACAACCTCTCCCTTTTTTATGCTGAAGTTTGCATCTTTTACAGCAAGATGGTTTCCATACCTTTTGCTGAGCGAGGATACTTCAATCATTTAATACACTCCTCCGTTGTTTATTGGATAGTTTACTAGCATTTATAGTTTACACTACAAGGCTTATAAAGTTGTAAACAAACTATAAATTCATACAGTTTACAGTATACTATATACATATAATATAATCAAGAAAATTTTTTGCCGATAAAAGCGATCACCCAAAGAATTTTTAAAAAAATACTTGACAAAATAATACAGAGTTGCTATAATGTCAAGGTCACGCGAAGTGGCGCTTAAAATGGCGATATAGCTCAGTTGGCTAGAGCACGCGGTTCATACCCGCGGTGTCGTAGGTTCAAGTCCCACTATCGCCACCATTTTCGGCCCGGTGGTCAAGAGGCCTAAGACACCGCCCTTTCACGGCGGTAACACGAGTTCGAATCTCGTCCGGGTCACCAAAAAAGAAGTAACTTTTGTCTATCAAAAGTTACTTCTTTTTTTATCCAAGCCGCAGACTTGGCATATCATCACCGCGCGAAGCGTGGTGCATATCATCAGCCCTTCGGGCTGTATCTCATCACGCGCCAGCGTGCATTTCCCCTGCGGCTTGATGATATACAACACTTCGTGTTGATGATATCCAATTCCTACGGAATTGATGATATACAAGGCTT
>JBGUVH010000077.1:0-4488 GCA_045134215.1 Acutalibacteraceae bacterium | reverse complement strand
GTGTAGATCTTTTGGATGCAGGGGGATTTATATTGGATGTACCGGTCGATGTCGTCGGGGAACAGCCGTGCCGCTTCTTCTTTTACCGCGCTGTACTCCTTTACCGCTTCGGGATGGGTCCGAAGATAGTCCCGAAAGGTGATGTGGCGGTGCAGCTCCGGGGAAAACTGCGGGCAAAGGTAAAGATGATGGGTCTGCAGATGGGGCTTGTCCCGGTAGGCAAAGGCGTGCCGGTGGGGGATGCCCAGATCTCCCTCGTATTGGTAGCCGATGGCGGCAAGACGGCGCACCGCCTCGTCGAAAACGCTGTAATCGGGCAGGACCACGTCGATGTCGATGCAGGGCTTGGCGGACAGTCCCTCTACCGAGGTGCTGCCCACATGCTCGATGCCGAGGATCAGCTCGCCGATGGCAGAAACCAGCTCTTTTTGGATGGCGGCAAAATCGTCCTTCCAGCCTTTATCGTAAGAAAGGACCGTGACTTTTTTGGTTCGCATCAGATACGCCTCCGATCGTCTGTCTGTTTTTAGTGTAGCATATCGAAAGAAGGGTTTCAATGCGAAGAAAAAGGGCGGCGGTCCGCCTCGTTTTTCCCTTTTTCTTTTGGGACTGATTTCGGATATAAAAAACTTCCCTCCGTTAACGTGACGGAGGGAAGGATATTTACAGAATACAGCCGTTCGATAAATTGGAATTTATCGAAACTTCTCCAAACGAAATAATTGTTCCTCATCAATGACATCAATTCCGTTCTTATATGAATACCCCATTTTCTTGTAGAATTCACACGCCGTAATTGAAGCAGGAATTTCTACACGCTTTGCTCTTAAAAAGTATTCATCATTCTCTAATGTTTCAATTATCTTTCTTCCAACACCCTTACCTTGATACTCTGGCAAAACAAATATGTTAAACAAACTACTTTCATCTTCTTTTCCCCAATACGGGCCAATTGCTCCACATCCTACAATACATTCTTTATCACAAACAACATAAAAATGTGTCCAACCAGCCCGTTCAATTACCCCTTCCGGACTAAATGCTTTCACATCATTTTCAATGTACTCTGCGGAATAGTCTTTCGCATTAGTTGTCCTCAAGGTCTTAATAATCAAGGAAGAAACCTCTACCGCATCATTATATTGGAATCTTCTCACAATATAAGAATTGCTCATGTTAATATTCCTCCAAATTCTTATTTATCGGTTAGATGTATTATAGCACAACTTGACTAACAAAGAAAGAGAATATTATAAACCGTGTCTTGTTGTACTGTCCTTTAGAGTACGACTCTTAAACACTCCTTTTTCTTTTTATTCTAAAAATGTATACTTATTTTTAATTTTGAGTTATAATATAGAATAACATATATGTGAAGGAATAATTGAATGAAAGAAAAATTATTGAAATTTATCGAGCCTTACAAAGCAACCTTAAAAGAATTTTTCAAAAAGGTTCACTCAGACTCTCTGGATTCCATTTCAGCCCAGATCTCCTTTTTTATAATAATATCACTTATCCCTTTTGTGATGATAGTGCTGAGTATTTTTCAGGTAGTTAACATCAACGGAATATCCCTGTTAAATTCCTTTATAAAGCTGCTGCCAAATACCGTAGGAAATTTTATTTTAAATCTGTTTCCGGAGAACACTCAGCTTTTTTCTTCAATCTCCATTGCCGCTATAGCCTGCCTGTTTTCATCATCTATGGCTATGCGAGCACTGATAAAGGGTATTAACCGAATTTTCAATTCAAGTTACCGACGCGGATATTTGTGGATAAGGCTTATCGCTGTCCTTTATACAATAATTTTTGCCCTTGTGCTTGTTATCAGCGCCGTGCTTTTGATTTTCGGCAACACAATTTACGAGGAGGTTGCTAAGTTCATTCCCTGGCACTTTGTACCCATGATCATTGATTTTAAATCTTTGTGGGTATTTTTACTGCTAACAGCATTTTTCACCTTCAGCTTCTATTTTATTCCTTTCAAGGTAAAGTATAAGCTTAGAAACTGTTTTATTGGCGCTTTAATATCATCCTCAGGTTGGGTACTTTTCTCCTATTTTTTCTCTCTTTTTGTTGAAAACAATGCCCGTTACTCGGCAATATACGGCAGTCTTGCAACCTTAGTTATTTTTATGCTGTGGCTTTACTTCTGTATGTATATAATGTTTTTAGGTGCTGAGATAGCTGTATTTTTAGAAAAAAGACCCGATAAATCAAAAAATAATTTAAAATAATGTAACAAATAAAGGTTTAAATCCGTATTAAGAAAGGAAGTGAAAAAATGCAAAAGGATTCCGGTGGCAATAATATGCTTCGTGAAGATTTTGATTATATTTATAATAAATACTTTGATAATATTTTTAAAGTAGCCTTTGTTCATACCAAAAGCCACGATGTTTCTATGGATATTGCTCAGGATGTTTTCATCAAATTCCTCACAAACGGCAAAGAATTTGACAGCGAAGAACACAAAAAAGCCTGGCTTTTGACTTGCGCCCATAACAGTACTATGGATTATTTCAGAAGTCACCGCTATAAGGAAATAAGCATAGAAGAAATTTCTGAGGAGCAGGAATACGGTATAAAAACCGACGAAACCCTTAAGCTTTTACTCACACTTCCCGAAAAATACAAGACCCCTCTGTATATGTATTATTATGAGGGCTATAAAACCGAGGAAATTGCAAAAATGCTAAAAAAACCTGCCTCTACAATTAGAGTTACTTTGAAGAGGGCAAGGGACTTACTTAAAGATAAGCTTAGAGAGGAGGAAAACGGTATATGACAGACAAGATACTGGCAGGCAGAATTAAAGAAAGCCTTGATAATGTAAAGCCTGATGAAAATAAAAAAGCTGAGCTTTATAATTCCATCCTTCTCAAAATGGAAGAAAAAGCTCTTGTGCCTGAAAATCCCATTCCCTTTACCGAAAAACTTTTCTCCTTCTTTAAATCATCCATTCCCTATGCTGCCGTTTGCGCTTGTCTTCTTTTGGTTTTCGCTATAGGTTTTAGCGGAGGATTTGATAAATTATTCAGCATTGACACAAAAACCACCGAAGCAACCGTTTCCTTTATGGCAGACAGCGTGGAAAGCCGCGCTTATATGGCTGAAGCCTGTGAGGAAATACCTGAAACAGCTTTGGACAGCTCTGCCGAAGACATTTTTACCGAGGATAACACTGTCGCTGATAATAATGTGAATGATGACAGTGAAACTGAGAGAGAAAATACTCAAATACTCTATTCATTTCAGGCAAATGGCAATGTTCTGACTTACTCTTGCAATTATGAAGAATATGACCCGTTGCTTATCTGGAATGAGCTTCAAAAATTAAACAGTGATTTAGAAGCTATAAAACTTCTGTCATATAATTTTGATGAGCTTAATCATATAATAATTTTGGATTTCAGCGAAGAGATAGAAGATTTAATAAACAGCAGTAATACCTACAACCATATCGTTTACATCGGTGAAACCTATCGTTCATTTTACCCTGACTACAGATTTTCCGTTAAAGTAAATTCTGAGCTTCTTATGAAGGACGGAAAACAGGTAGATTTCAAAAGTCACATTCATACAATCATCTCTGAAAATTAAAGCCGACTTGTTTTTTACAAGCCGGCTTTTTGCTTATTTAATTGTTTCTACCTTAATTGTGTTAGTATTACCGCTGTGACCGTTAATAAGTCCGCCTGTTAATACCACAGTATCCCCTGACTTCAAGTCTAAAACCTTCTTAGCCTGATTTAAAGCCTGATAGAACATAACTTCAATTGAGTTATACTCTTCACTTAGTACAGGGATAACACCCCAGCTCATATTCAAACGGCGCCAGGCCTTTTCACTTGTTGTTGCGCCTATAATTATTGCAGGGCAACGGAAACGGCTGACCATTCGGGCTGTTATACCTGACATAGAATTTACTACAATACACTTAGCTTTAACGTCAATCGCCATAGCGCAGGTGGCATGGGAAACAGCATCCAGGGTATTATTGATTCTGTAGTCAGTTGTACTGAACCAACGTTTATAGTCTATATGTTCCTCGGTGTATTTAGCGATGTCTGCCATATTTTTTACAGCCTGAACGGGATACTTACCTGCAGCTGTTTCACCTGAAAGCATAATGGCAGAGGAGCCGTCATAAACCGCGTTGGCGACGTCGGAAATTTCAGCTCTTGTAGGACGGGGGTTGTGAATCATAGATTCAAGCATCTCGGTAGCTGTGATAACTCGCTTACCTAAAAGACGGCACTTTTCAATAAGGTACTTCTGGACGGAAGGAACTTCAACGTAAGGAATTTCAACGCCCAAGTCACCTCTTGCTACCATTATACCGTCGGCAACCTCGCATATATCGTCGATGTTATCAACACCGGCGCGGTTTTCAATTTTTGCAATAATGTCACTATCCTTGCCGCCGTTTTTGTCAAGGAGGTTTCTTTTATTCTTTTCGTTTTTTTTATTTGTAAACAATGA
>JBGUVH010000076.1:0-15964 GCA_045134215.1 Acutalibacteraceae bacterium | reverse complement strand
ATGTTGTGTTATACTTAAAAATAATTATGTAAAAATGGGTGAAGTATTATGAAATGTCCTTATTGCAGTTTTGAAGAAAGCAAGGTTGTTGATTCACGCCCCACCGATGAAGGTGAAAAAATCAGAAGACGCCGCGAATGTCTTAAGTGTGCAAAACGCTTCACAACCTACGAGCTTGTAGAAAGCCTTCCGATTATAGTTATAAAGAAGGATAAATCAAGAGAACCCTTCAAACGCGAAAAGCTTTTAAATGGTCTTCTTCGTGCCTGCGAAAAGCGTCCTGTTACCTTAGGTGCTCTTGAAACACTTATTGATGAAATAGAGCTTTCTATTCAGAACAGTCTTGACCGCGAGGTCACTTCTGTACATATCGGTGAAATGGTAATGGACAAGCTGAAAAACGTTGACGAGGTGGCTTATGTCCGCTTTGCATCTGTTTACCGCCGCTTCAATGATATTTCATCCTTTATGGAAGAGCTTAAGCAATTAAGTCATAAATAAGAGAGGAATCACAATGCAAGATAACATTAAAATGGCGGAGCTTTTGCTGCCGCATATTGATAAAACACCGGAATACTATGAGGAGCTTTATCCTGAGAGAGCCTTAAAGGAGGGCGCACGGGTTACCCGTGTTGCACCCAGTCCTACAGGCTATCTCCACATCGGCACACTGTTCACTTCTCTTGTAAACCGAATTGCCGCTACAAGCAGCGGCGGTGTATTCTTCACCAGAATTGAAGATACCGACAAAAAAAGAGAAATTGAAGGCGGTATTGAGAATATAATCGACGGTCTTAACCGTTTCGGCATCACCATTGACGAAGGCTTTGTAAGCGGAACTAACGAAAAGGGCGATTACGGTCCCTATCAGCAAAGTAAACGTGCCGAGATTTATCAAACCTATGTAAAAGAGCTTATCAGACAAGGCCTTGCCTATCCTTGCTTCTGTACTGCCGAGGAGCTTGAAGCACTCCGCGCAGAACAGGAAAAGGACAACATCCGTACAGGCTATCACGGAAAATGGGCTGTTCACAGAAATATAACCTTTGAGGAAGCAAAGGAAAAGATAGATGCAGGTCTTCCCTTTGTTATCCGACTTAAATCACCCGGTAATGAAGAAAACAAGGTTGTATTTGACGATATGATTAAGGGCAAAATAGAAATGCCCGAAAATGATGAGGATTTTGTGCTTCTCAAATCCGACGGAATCCCCACATACCATTTTGCTCACGCAATTGACGACCATCTTATGCACACCACAGTGGTAATGCGCGGTGACGAATGGATTTCCTCTGTTCCAAAGCATATTCAGCTTTTCCGTCTGCTCGGCTTCAAGGTGCCAAAATTTGCTCACGTTTCCCCCATAATGAAGCTAGACGGCGGCGCAAAAAGAAAAATTTCCAAGCGTAAAGACCCTGAGGCTGCTGTTCACTTCTTTATTGAAGAAGGCTTTGATGCACTTTGTGTTGTTGAATATCTTATGACTATTGCTGCTTCCGATTTTGAGGATTTCAGACGGGCAAATCCAAATACTCCCTATACCGAATTTAAGTTCAATTTAAAGAAAATGAGCGTATCGGGCGCTTTATTTGACGAAAATAAGCTTATTGATGTAAGTAAAAATGTTGTTTCAAAAATGTCGGGCGAGCAGGTGAGCAATAAAATCACCCTCTGGGCACAGGAATTTGACAGTGATTTCTACACACTGCTTAGCAGAGATGAAGCCTATACAAAGGCTATATTCTCAATTGACCGCGACTGTGCAAAGCCCAGAAAGGATATTGCCAAGTGGAAGGATGCAAAGGACTATGTTTCCTACTTTTTCGAAGAGCTTTTCACTCCCGATTATACCCTTCCTGAGAATATCGAAAATCAGGATGCAATAGCTTTCCTTAACGCATATAAAGCCGTTTACGATGAAAATGACGATAAACAGCAGTGGTTTGATAAAATCAAAAGCCTCTGCCCTGCACTTAACTTTGCTGAGGAAACCAAAGCCTATAAGTCTGACCCTTCTTCTTATAAGGGTCACGCAGGCGACCTTTCCACTGTGCTTCGCATTGCCATTACAGGAAGAAGAAACACACCTGACCTTTGCAGCATAATGAAGGTTATGGGCAAAGAAAAATGTATGGAAAGAATTGATAGAATAATTGCTGTTCTTTAGGAGATAAAAAATGGAAAACGAAATTAAAGCACCCGAAGTTACTGAAAAACCGTCTAACTTCATTTATGATTTTATTGATAAGGATTTAGCCGAAGGGGTATACGACCGCGTTCAGACCCGTTTCCCTCCTGAACCTAACGGTTATCTTCATATTGGTCATGCTAAGGCTATCTGCATCGACTTTTCTACTGCTGAAAAATACGGCGGTATCTGTAATCTGCGTCTTGATGACACAAACCCCACCAAAGAGGATACCGAATATGTTGAGGCTATAGAAGAGGATATAAAGTGGCTCGGCTTCAACTATGCCAATGTGTATTACGCTTCTGACTATTTTGATTATATTTACGAATGTGCTCTTGCTCTTATTGATAAAGGTCTTGCCTATGTTGATGAGCTTTCCCCTGACGAGATAAGAGAATACAGAGGCACTCTTACAGAAGCAGGTAAAGAAAGTCCCTTTAGAAACCGTCCTATTGAAGAAACAAAAGACCTTTTTGCCCGTATGACTGCAGGCGAATTTGAAAACGGAACTCTCGTACTCAGAGCAAAAATAGATATGGCTTCTCCTAACCTTAATATGCGTGACCCTATTATCTATAGAGTTATGAAGGCTCACCACCACAGAACAGGAGATAAATGGTGCGTGTATCCTATGTACGATTTTGCTCATCCCCTGTCTGATGCAAAAGAAGGAGTTACTCATTCCCTTTGTTCTCTCGAATTTGAAAACCACCGTCCTCTTTATAACTGGTTTTTACAGGCACTCGATATAAAAATGCCCCCAAGACAAATTGAGTTTGCAAGAATGAATGTAAACTACACCTTAACCAGTAAGCGTAAATGCTTAAAGCTTGTAAATGACGGTCTTGTTTCAGGCTGGGACGATCCCAGAATGGCTACAATCTGCGGTATGAGAAGAAGAGGCTATCCTGCAGAGGCGGTAAGAGCCTTTGTTGATAAAATAGGTGTTTCAAAGGCTTATAGCGTTATTGACTATGCACTGCTTGAGTCCTGTGTAAGAGATGAGCTTAATATAAACGCTCCTCGTACTATGGCAGTGCTCAAACCCTTAAAGGTTGTAATCGATAATTATCCTGAGGATAAAACCGACTTAATTGAGGTTGACGTAAACCCCAACAAAGAGGAAATGGGTAAATACACAGTTCCCTTCACTAAAAACCTTTATATTGAAGCTGATGACTTTATGCTTAACCCCCCAGGTAAATATTTCCGTCTTTGCCCCGAAAAAGAGGTTCGTCTTAAAGGTGCATACTTTATTAAATATGCTTCTCACGAAACCGATGAGCAGGGCAATATAACAGTTGTTCACTGCACCTATGACCCAGAGTCCTTCGGCGGCGAAACCCCTGACGGCAGAAAGGTTAAGGGTACACTTCACTGGATAAGTGCAGATAACTGCTTTGATGCAACAGTACGTCTTTATGACAGACTCTTTAATGTAGAAAATCCCTCTGACGAAGAAGGTGTTTCCTCCTTTGCCGATAACCTGAACCCGAATTCATTAGAAGAACTAAATGGATGTAAGGTAGGCAAGGATATTAAGGAAGCAAAGACAGGCGACCGCTTCCAGTTTATGCGTCAGGGTTATTTCACTATAGACCCTGATACAGATGACAGTAGGATAGTTATAAACCGTATTGTCGCCCTTAAAGATTCTTTTAAGAAATAAGGTATACGTATGACGATAGAAAAAATTTACGAATTTTTAAATAAAAAATTTCCTGTAAATACTGCTGCAGATTTTGATAATTGTGGTTTTCTTATCGGCGACAAAACAGCAGACGTAGAGTCTGCTGTTTTAGCGTTGGACTGTACCTTATCTGCCGTTGACACTGCTATTAAAACAGGTTCAAAGCTTATAATCACCCATCACCCTGTAATTTTCAGCGGTGTGAAAAATATTCAAAAGGGTGACATCACACACACCCTTATAGAAAACTCAATTTCGGTTATTTCTATGCATACTAATCTTGACATAGGCGAAAACGGTGTTAATGATGCTCTATGTAATGCTTTAGAGCTTAACAGCATAACACCTATTTGCACCGATGACGGTTTTATAATAAGAAAGGGTGAATTGAGTAAAGCTTGTGAAAGTGATGATTTTGCCGCTTTTATAGGCAAAAAGCTTAACACCCATATAAAATATGTAGGTACAAAAGAAATAAAAACCGTTGCTGTTTGCTCAGGCTCAGGCGGTGAATTTCTTTACGACGCTATTAAAAACGGCTGTGATGCACTTGTTACAAGTGAAGTAAAGCATCATTTATTTATTGAGGCACAGCACCTTGGAATAGCAGTTTTTGATGCAGGGCACTTCCCAACTGAAGATGTTATTATTGAGCCTCTTTGCAGTATGCTAAGCAAGGAATTCCCTCAGGTAAAATTCATTACCGACCATTATTCTCCAATCAAGGTGTTCTAAATTATGACAGAGTTAATTTCTAATTTTGGGGCTGTTGCCTCTCAGGTTTTTGTGTTGTTTTTGCTTATTGCCGTTGGCTTTATATGCGGAAAAACAAAGCTTATTGATGACACCATTTCAAAAGGACTGTCTGATTTAGTTTTGTATTTTGCAACCCCTGCGGTAATTATAAATTCCTTCTTTCGCCCCTTTGAGCAATCAATGCTTGTTAAATTTATAATTGCCTTCGCCATTTCGGTTGTTTTTCATATTATATCAGGCGTACTGGCATTTATATTAATACGGAATAAGAATACCGACACACGCATTGTTGGTCGGTTCGGTATTATATTCTCTAACGCAGGATATATGGCACTTCCTCTGCAAAAAGCAATACTCGGTGACTTAGGCGTGTTTTTCGGCAGTGCTTATGTAGCGGTATTCAATATTATACTATGGACCTTTGGACTTGTTTTTATGGGAGGAAAAGACACAAAGGTAACCGCTAAGAAGCTGTTTTTTAATCCAGGTGTACTGGCTACGGTTATTGGACTTGTGCTTTTTTTGACTAATAGTGCAAATATAATTCCTTCTCCCATTCAAAGTGCTGTAGGACATATAGGAAATCTTAATACCCCCGTACCTATGATAATTATAGGCTATTATCTATCCAAATCAAAAATCATTACCGCCATTACAGACAGCCGTATATGGCTTCCCGTAGCAACACGTCTTGTTCTCTCCCCTATGATTTGCCTTGGTATGCTGTTGCTTTTACAGATGTCACCTCTGAGAATTGAAAGCACCATAGCAGTATCCTGTATAGTTGCTGTGAGTGCACCCTGTGCGGCGGTAACAACCGTATTCTCGGCTAAATACAACCGCGATACCGCACTGTCAGTAAAGCTTGTGTCAATATCCACCCTGCTTTCAATTATAACAATGCCATTGTTTGTAGCTTTGGCACAGCAAATACTCTGATACATAAAAAACTCGGTTGCATTGAGGCAACCGAGTTTTTGCTACTTCTATTAATAAGTTATTACTTCCTTACCGCCCATATAAGAACGAAGGGCTTCGGGGATTTTTACAGAATACTTTTCACCATCAAACTGTAAATTGTTTTCAAGGAATGCAATTAACATTCTGGGAGGAGCAACAACGGTATTATTAAGTGTATGAGCAAGATATTTATTACCTTCCTCTCCCTTAACCCTGATACCAAGTCTTCTTGCCTGAGCATCCCCAAGGTTAGAGCAGGAGCAAACCTCAAAATATTTCTGCTGTTTAGGTGACCAAGCTTCAACATCATAGGACTTAACCTTAAGGTCTGCAAGGTCGCCTGAGCAGCACTCTAAGGTTCTTACAGGGATATCTAAGGAGCGGAAAAGCTCTACAGAGTAGCTCCACATTTTATTGAACCATTCCATACTCTCTTCAGGCTTACAGATAACTATCATTTCCTGTTTTTCAAACTGATGGATTCTGTATATTCCGCGTTCCTCAATACCGTGGGCACCCTTCTCTTTTCTAAAGCAGGGGGAATAGCTGGTAAGAGTAAGAGGAAGCTTTGCTTCGTCGGTAATTGTGTCAATAAACTTACCTATCATAGAATGTTCGCTTGTACCTATAAGATAAAGGTCTTCGCCCTCTATCTTGTACATCATAGCGTCCATTTCCTCAAAGCTCATTACACCTGTAACAACGCCTGAACGAATCATAAAGGGAGGAATACAGTAGGTAAAGCCCTTATCAATCATAAAATCTCTTGCATAGGCGGTAACAGCACTGTGAAGACGGGCAATATCACCCATTAGATAATAAAAGCCTTCACCTGCAACCTTACCTGCAGCTTCCTTATCAATACCATTAAACAGCGCCATAATATCTGTATGATAAGGGATTTCAAAATCAACCTTTGTCTGTTCTCCGTACTGCTTAACCTCAACATTTTCACTGTCGTCCTTACCGATAGGCACACTGTCATCAATAATGTTGGGTATTTTCATCATATTTTCTTTAAGCTTAGCGGCAAGCTCTGCTTCCTTTTCTTCAAGAAGCTTTAGTTCCTCTGCCTGTGCAGTAACAATTTTTTTCTTTTCTTCAGCTTCTTCTCTTTTGCCCTGTCCCATAAGAGCGCCGATTTCTTTACTTACCTTATTACGAAGGGCACGAAGCTCGTTAGCGCGGCTGTTGGCCTCGCGTTTTTCTTCATCAAGTCTTAAAACCTCATCAACAAGTGGTAGCTTATGGTCCTTGAATTTCTTTTTAATATTTTCCTTTACAAGTTCGGGATTTTCTCTTATAAATTTAATATCCAGCATATTTATATCCTCCAAGCCTGAATAACAAATAAATCAGTTATATAAGTATATCACAGTAAAACTGCTATTTCAAGGCTGTTTTTACCGCATTTTTAGTTCCATAAATAACAATTTTGCCCTTTATATCAATAATCCAGCCATCCTCAAGCTCACTTTTAAGCTGCTTATACATAAGAGTCATATCATCCTTATCCGAAAATTCAACGCCTATAACCGATTCGCCGGTATCAGATGTTGCATAAAAACCTCCGATAACACTACCCTTACCTTTATAACTATACTTTACATCGTTATTAAGTGAAGTAAGGCGACTTTCATCCATATCATTCACATTGTATCCGGCATCAGAAAGATTTTCTTTTACCGACTGGATTCCTCCGCAGCCGCAAAGAGTAACGACAAATAACATACATAACACAAAAGCCAGAATCTTTTTCATATAATTTCCTCATTTCAAAAATATATAATAGTATACTATTTTCAGATAAATTTGTCAATTAGGCACTCATTATTTATATTGACAAAAAGAACATTTTGTTACATAATAATATAGTGATATTAAAGTTATGGAGGTATCTTATGGCTTACCGTTCAATTTCTCCTTCGGTAATACGCCGACTCCCCAGATACTACAGATTTTTAAAGGACCTTGAAGGTCAGGGAATAACCCGTATATCCTCTGCTGAGCTTTCGCGTAAAATGGGACTTACCGCCAGTCAGATTCGTCAGGACCTTAACTGCTTCGGTGGCTTTGGACAGCAGGGCTATGGCTATAATGTTCAGCTTCTTATCGGCGAAATTGCTAAAATTTTGTGTCTTGATAATCCGCAAAAATTAATCATTATCGGCATTGGAAATTTAGGACGCGCTATTGCCACACATATTCGTTTTGACAACAAGGGCTATGAGCTTATAGGTCTTTTTGACCAGAAGGAATCACTTGTTGGTCAGATAGTCCACAATCTTCCCATTCGTTCAATGGATTCGCTTGACGAATTTTGCAAGGAAAATAAGCCTACCGCTGCTGTGCTTTGTATTCCTAAGGAATCTGCAGAGGCTATTGCATATAAGCTTGTAAAGCTTGGCATAAAGGGCTTCCTTAATTTCAGCCATTATGATTTAGGTCTTGCTTATCCGAATGTTTCGGTTGAAAATGTTCACTTCGGAGATAAATTAATGGTTCTTTCCTACAATATGAATAATAAAGAAAACTAAACAAATAATAACTGCGGTGATTAAAGTGATTATAACAGTCGTAAGAACCGCAGTTGTTTATTTTTTTGTAACCCTTGCCATAAGGCTTATGGGAAAAAGACAAATAGGTGATATGCAGCCTAATGAGCTTGTTATCACCTTGCTTATTTCAGAAATCGCCGCCATACCCTTACAGGACAGCTCACAGCCTGTATTAAACGGTATAGTGGCAATTTTTATGCTTGTTATTCTTGAAATTATTATTTCGGTGCTTACTATGAAATCACCGAAAATCAGAAAGCTTATGAGCGGCAATTCTGCGGTGGTTATAAAGAACGGTATTATTGACCAGAAAACACTTAAAAAGGTCAGACTCACCGTCATTGACCTTATTGAGCTATTAAGAGGACAGGGATATTTTAAAATTGAAGAAATAGCCTTTGCTATTTTAGAGGTTAACGGAAGCCTCAGTGTCATTGAAAAGAGTCAGTACAGACCGCTACAGACAGGAGATTTAAAGCACCTTAAAACCGAAAAAGCTTCCCTTCCCCTTCCTGTTATAAGCGACGGAAAAGTTATGTACGAATCACTCAGCGCCCTTAACATTACGCTTTTAGAGTTAGAGCAAAAAATCTCTCCTGCTCTTCCTAAAGATGTTTTTTTAATGACTCTTGACAGATACGGACAAAAGGAAGTAATTATGAAGGAGAAGAAAAATTGAAACGACTTATTGCCGCATTTATACTGATTTTTCTGGTTGCAGGGCTTATAATCACCTCTACTTATACCGTCGAGCTTTGCTGCACCTCCCTGCTTGACACATTAAATCTTTGCGAGGAAGAATTCAGAGCGCAAAAAAACACCGACACATCACTTTCCGAATTACTTAGTAAATGGGAAAGCTATGAGCCGATGTTAATGATTTTTGCAAATCACGACACCCTTGAGGAAATTGGTTATTCCATTGCAAGAGTAAGACTTGGTGACAGCGAGGATTTTCTTAAAGAATCCGCCGAATTAAAAGAAAGAATAAACCATTTGAAAATAAGCGAAAAATTTACTATAAGAACTATTCTTTAAAGCAAATTATCATCATATTTTGCTCTTATTCCGCCGATAAACTTAGGACGGCTTCGGGCAGCAAGAACTGTAGCGTTTCCGATTTTGTTATTCTCAAGACGAACGGGAACGGCTACTTTTTTTATGTGCATACCTATCATTGTAAAGCCTATATCAAGGCCTGCATGGGCAGAAATTTCCTCCACAGCAACAGGATTTTTAAATTTACTGTAAGCAGCAGTAGCGAAGCTTCCCCCAGCCTTTGCCTGAGGTACAACATTAACAATTTCCGTATTTCGTACAGCATCTGCTTCAATAATTATAGCTCTGTTTAAATGCTCACAGCACTGAGCCGCTACGAACACCCCTTTTTCCTTTGCGGCAGTATAAATTCCGTCAAATATAAAATGCGCTGCTTCGGGTGAGGAATCAGTTCCGATTTTCTGACCGAGAGTTTCACTTGTAGAGCAGCCTACAACAAGAATATCTCCCTTTCGAAGCTTTGCTTTTTCTATTATTTCCATAGCCGCATTATAGCTTTGTTCTTTAAAATAAGTATACATATTACCGCCTCCAAATCAGTAGTATATCACAAAAATCATAGTTTTTCAATTTTTTTAACAAAAAGGTTGATTTTTTTGAAAATTTATGATAATATTCTTAGGATAATAAACGCATTGACGAAGGAAAGTAGGTAAAATCCGACCTTCACAGAGACTGTATTCAAGGCTGAAAAATACAGACTGTCCCTTTACTGAAGTTCCCTTCCGAGCGGCGATGCCGAAATAAAAGTAAGCGTCGACGGGGTGAAAACCGTTATATTTTCAAAGAGTGTTGGCTCTTGCCAGAACCTTGGGTGGTACCGCGGAGAATTTCTGTCTTCGTCCCTGTTTTATGGGACGGAGACTATTTTTTATTTTGGAGGAAGAAGAAATGAAAGAAAAGCTTGAACAGTTAAAAATAGATGCCCTTTCTGCTATAGAAAACATAAGCGGCAAAACAGAGCTTGAAGAAATCCGTATTAAATATCTTGGTAAAAAAGGCGAAATAACTGCTATTCTTAAATCTATGGGAAGCCTCTCTGCTGAGGAAAGACCAATAGTGGGACAGGTAGCCAATGAAGTCAGAACGGCTATTGATACCGCTATTACCGAAAAAAGTGTAATTATTGAAAAGCTTGAGCAGGAAAAAAAGCTTGCCAGTGAAGCAATTGACGTAACTATGCCCTCGAAAAAGCGTACTGTTGGTGCCCTTCATCCGTTAAACAAGGTGCTTGACGATATGCTTGACATCTTTCAGTCTATGGGATTTGACGTTGTTGACGGTCCTGAGGTAGAAACAGACCATTACTGCTTTGAGCAGCTTAATGTTCCTGCCGATCATCCTGCACGTGATATGCAGGATACCTTCTATCTTACCGATTCTCTTTTACTTCGTACCCAGACCTCTGCTGCACAGGCTCGTACTATGGAAAAAACACAGCCGCCTATCCGTATGGTATGTCCGGGAAGAGTTTTCCGCGCCGATGAGGTTGACGCAACACACTCCCCTGTTTTCCATCAGATTGAAGGTCTTGTTGTTGACAAGGGTATAACCATGTGTGATTTAAAGGGTGTTCTTGAACAGTTTGCACACGAAATATACGGTCCTGAAACAAAAGTTAAATTCCGTCCCTCCTTCTTCCCCTTTACAGAACCCAGTGTCGAGGTTGACGTTACCTGTTCGGAGTGCGGTGGAAAAGGCTGTCGCGTTTGTAAGGGCGCAGGCTGGATAGAAATCCTTGGCGCCGGTATGGTTCATCCCAATGTACTTAAGAACTGTGGCATTGACCCTGAGGAGTATACAGGCTTTGCCTTTGGTATCGGTCTTGACCGTCTTACCACAACCCGCTATAAGATAAGCGATATACGTTTACTTTTTGAAAACGACAAGCGTTTTCTTGACCAGTTTTAATGAAGGGGGCAGATAAAAATGAAAATTGCACTTAATACCTTAAAATACTATGTAGATATAAATGTGTCGGTAGAAGAGCTTTGCGATAAAATGGTTATGGCAGGCTTTGAGGTTGAATCCATTGAAAACCTCGCTGACAAAATGAGTAATGTTGTAGCAGCAAAAATAGTTTCTATTTCTCCTCACGAAAACAGCGACCATCTCCAGATTTGTCAGATGGATACAGGCGCAGGTGAGCTTGTTCAGATAGTTACAGGCGCACAGAACGTTTTTGAGGGTGCGCTTGTTCCTGCTGCTCTTCACGATTCTTATCTTCCCGACGGCACCCACATTACAAAGGGAAAGCTTCGCGGTGTTGAATCCCACGGTATGCTTTGTTCAGGTGCTGAACTCGAACTGACGGAAGCTGACTATGAGGGCGCTTCTGTTAACGGTATCCTTATATTAAAGGACGAATATGCTCCCGGTACTGATATGCGCGATATTCTCGGGCTTAATGATTATGTAATTGATTTCAAAATCACCGCTAACCGTCCCGACTGTAACTGCATTATAGGTGTTGCAAAGGAAGTAAGCGTTGTACTTGACACTCCCTTTAAAGCTCCTGCCACCGACTATAAAACAGTTGGCGGAGATATTAACGACTATATCAAAATAGATGTAGAAAACTATGACCTTTGTCCCCGTTATGTCGGCAGAGTTGTTAAAAATCTGCGCATAAAGGAATCTCCCGACTGGATGAAGCAGGTACTAAAGTCCTGCGGTATGCGTCCTATTAATAACATTGTTGACATTACAAACTTTGTTATGCTTGAAACAGGTCAGCCTATGCACGCCTTTAATTATAATGACCTTGCCGATAAGCATATTATTGTACGTAATGCAAAGGACGGCGAATTTATTCAGACTCTGGACGAAAAGAAACACAACCTTACAACAGATATGCTTGTTATTGCAGACGGCGAGAAGCCTTCCTGTCTTGCAGGAATTATGGGCGGTCTTGAAAGTGAAATCACAGATACCACCACCGACCTTTTCCTTGAGTCTGCTAAATTCAAGCGTGACAATGTCCGCCGCACAGGCAGAAGTCTTGGTATCCGTACCGAATCCTCAGGCAGATTTGAAAAAGGCATCGACATTAATAACACCGGCTTTGCTATGGACAGAGCATTAAATCTTATTGAGGCTCTTGATGCAGGCGATATTATTGAGGGCGTAATCGACAAAAATGAAGGACTTCCCGAAAACAGAATTCTCAGTTGCACCACAGATTCTATTAACAACCTGCTTGGACTTAATATCGAAAAGGCTGAAATGGTAAGAATTCTCAGTGCGTTAGGTCTTGAAACCGTTCTTGACGGCAATACTCTTACCGTAAGTGTTCCTTCTATCAGAGATGATATTGAGGGCAGAGCCGACCTTGCCGAAGAAATTATGCGTATATACGGCTATGACCACATCGTAAGTACCGCTATGAGCGGAAGTGTAAGACGCGGAAGAAAGAATGCAGAGCGTATTAAAGCAGATTTAATCAAATCCGCTATGATTTCTATGGGAGCTAACGAAATCACCACCTATTCTTTCATTTCTTCAAAGGCACTTGATACTTTGGGACTGAGCGAAAATGATTCAAGAAGACAGGCAGTAAAGCTTCTTAATCCGCTTGGGGACGAATACTCAACAATGCGCACTCAGCTTATAACCAGTATGCTCACCGTTCTTTCTACCAACTATAACCGTAAAAACAGTGATGTTCGCTTCTTTGAAATAAGCAAACGCTTTATTCCTAAAGCTCTTCCCCTTACCGACGCTCCCGATGAAATTCCTACAATGAGCATTGGTATGTACGGAAACGAAGAGGATTTCTTCACTCTTAAGGGTATAGTTGAAGAGGTTATGTCGGTATTCGGTGTGACAGGAAAATTTGTTAAGAGCAGTGAGGTTTATCTCCACCCCGGAAGACAGGCAGAGGTTTACTTCGGGGAAGATAGAATTGCGGTGCTTGGTGAGGTACATCCTGATGTACTGGATAAATATGATATAGGTGTACGCGCTTATGTAGCAGAAATTTATGTTGATAAGCTCTATGCTGTTACTCCTGAGAAAACAATATACAAGCCCCTTCCCAAATTCCCTGCTGTTACCCGTGACTTTGCGCTTCTTTGCGACAAGGATATTCCCGTAGGCGATTTACAGGATGCTATGAAGGAAGCTGCAGGTAAGCTTTGTGAAAAGGTTGAGCTGTTTGATGTATACGAAGGCAATCAGATTCCCGAAGGTAAAAAGAGCGTTGCCTTCAGTGTAACACTCAGAAGTATTGAGGCAACACTTACCGATGAGCAGATAGATGCCGCCGGTAAGCGTATAATCAAAAAGCTTGAAGCTAAGGGCGCCACACTCAGAGTATAAATTCACAAAATTTTAACTTGTACTTTTTCTTAAAATGTTGTAATATAATATAAAAGAGGTGTTTATGATGGATAAGACAGTAGAATTTTCTTTAATCAACGATGAAGAGCTTGAAATTCGCAAAATCATTATACAGGTTTACGAAGCATTAAAAGAAAAGGGCTATAATCCCATCAATCAGATAGTCGGCTACATTCTTTCGGAAGACCCGACCTATATCACCACGCATAATAATGCGCGTAATCTCATAAGAAGAGTGGACAGAGATACACTTCTTCAAAATCTTGTGAAATTTTATATTGCAGATTAATTTAAAGAAACAGCTTCGGCTGTTTCTTTTTTTACAAAATCTATTGCACTGAAGACATTATTGATGTATAATTAATCAAAGTAAGTAAACACTTTAGCGAGGACAATTTTATGAACTTTAAATCCATTGACGGCAAAAATCAGGTTGAGGGCTATTGCCTTATAAAAAGCGTTGACAAAAAAACTTCTTCCAAGGGAGATACCTATCTGGATTTCACTCTTTCTGACAGCGATGGTGAAATCAACGGAAAACTTTGGAATTATAACGAAAACATTCACGGAGTTTATGATGCCAATATTCTCGTAAAGGTACGAGGTACCATTTCGGTTTATAACGGTGCTGACCAGTTCCGCGTTGAGCGAATCCGCCCTGTTAATGATGAAGACGGTGTGAAAATAGAGGATTTTGTTAAAAGTGCAGGTTATGACTCATCTGCAATGTACAATGCCCTTTTTGAAATTGCCTCAAGCTTTGAGGATAAAGAGCTTTCCCTTCTTGTAACCACAATTCTTAACGACAGAAGACTTTCGCTTCTTTACTGGCCTGCTGCCTTTAAGCTTCATCACGCAATACGCGGCGGTTTACTGCTTCATACACTTTCCATTGTAAGACTTTGTGAAAAGCTCTGCGGTATTTATTCCTTTGTAAATAAAGAGCTTCTTATTTCAGGTGCAATTCTTCACGATATTGCAAAAATTGATGAATTCGAAGTAGCCGAGAGCGGAATTGCTACTGGCTACAGCGTTAAAGGTAATCTTATCGGACATCTTGCCGAGGGCGCTATAGTTGTCAGAGAAGCCGCAAACAAAGCGGGGGTAAGCGAGGAAACCTCTAATTTAATAGAGCATATGCTTCTTTCCCATCACGGTGACCCCGAATTCGGCGCTGCAGTTCGTCCTATGTTTATGGAAGCTGAAATTCTCAGTGAGCTTGATATGCTTGATGCCAGAATTTATGGAATGAAGGAAGCCGTAGAAGGAGTAAATTCAGGAGATTTTACAGGCAGACTTTGGTCTATGGATAACAGAAAGCTTTATAATCACGGAAAAAGTGATTTAAATAAACCAACAATTTTATTTTAAAATAAAGGAGAAAACAAAAATGAAAATCACAAAAGATATGCTTATCGGAGATGTTCTTGACATTGATACAGGCTGTGCAAAATATTTCTTTGAAATAGGTATGCACTGTCTTGGCTGTCCTGCTTCAAGAGGAGAATCCATTGAACAGGCTTGCGCTGTTCACAACACCGATTGTGATGCCCTTGTAGAAAAGCTTAACGAATACTTCAAGGACAAATAATGCGTCCTTTGTCAACACGTTTACAGGTAATTTTTGATTTGGTGCCAAAGGGAGCAAGGGTTGCTGACATTGGCACCGATCATGCTTATCTGCCTATTTCTCTATTCCTTTCGGGAAAATGCGACAAAATTATTGCCTGTGACATAAACGAAAAGCCGCTTAACAAGGCTAAAGAAAATATTATAAAATTCGGTATAGAAAATATCGAAACAAGACTGGGTGACGGGCTGTCTGCCGTTAAGGACGGAGAGGCTGATACCGTAATAATTGCAGGTATGGGCGGAGATGTAATTTCCCAGATACTAAAAAACTGCAACTGGCTCAGAAAGGAAAAATATACCCTTTTGCTTCAGCCTATGACAAGCGCCGAAGTCCTCAGGTCTTTTCTTTTTGAAAACTGCTTTGAAATAGTAAGCGAAACGCCTGTTACCGATCAGGGCAAGGTTTATACAGTTATTTCTGCCAGATACAGCGGCAAGGCAAACACATATCCTGCAGGAGCCGAGTATACAGGTCTTATTACAGCCAAATCCGAGGAGGGTAGAATGTATCTTTTAAAACAGCACAAAAGAATAAGCAGCTGTATTAATGATATTTCCGCTCTTCCTCAGAAGACTACCGAAAGAGAATATCTCATAAAGGTTAAAGAACATATAAATAAACTACTGGAGATTTATTGATGGCACTTGATGGTGTATTCCTTCACAAGCTAAAAAACGAAATGGCCTTTATAATAGGCGCTCATCTTGATAAAATCTACCAGCCGTCAAAGGACGAGCTGGTGTTTTTGTTGCGCTGTAAAGAAGGAACCTACAGAA
>JBGUVH010000075.1:0-15525 GCA_045134215.1 Acutalibacteraceae bacterium | reverse complement strand
GTGATATACTACAAGTACCACACAAACTGAATATTCGGAATTTATTCTTGAAGTCTATTTTTACTTTGGTAAAAATACAGACTTCTGTTTTCGTGTCTTCGAGAGAATTCCGAAAAAGTTTGTGTGGTGCAAATTGAAGTCATGTATTTTTCGGTGTGTGTGACTTCGGTTGCGCACACTTTTTTATTTTTTTGAGGTGTATATATGAAGAGAGAAAAAATGACCGAAAAGGAAGCGGTGCTTCAGGCTCTCGATAGTTGGATATTATATATCAATGCAATAGGTATTACATTATTTGTTATTTTAATTCTTATAGGTTTATATTTACTTATAGCTTATATTGCTTTCTACAATAGCGATGAATATAATTGGTTGGGAAAAGCTTTGGCGATAAGCCTTTCAATTACATTTTTTCAATATGTAGTATACAAAATTTCGGTAATTAAGCTTCGTGCTTTGCGGATAATACTGAAAACCCGATAAAAAGCAAAAACTATGTTGTAGCCGTAAAAATGTATATTGAATATTTGTAGGGCGGGGTTTATTTCCACCGTTCCCCCTATTCCCTAATCCCTAGTCCCTGACAAAAAACAGCCGTATGGCTGTTTTTTGTTTTAAAATGTTGACTAACTGGGGTGGTTGGTAGTATAATACAATAGAATATATATAATATTATGGGAGATAGTTTATGAAAAAAATATTCAACCGTATTTTTATAGACGGTCTGGGCGGTATGGCTCTTGGTCTTTTTGCCACCCTTATTGTAGGAACTATACTTTGTCAGATAGGCTCCTTTATACCCGGTACTGTGGGTACATATCTTTACGCCATAGGAAGCTTTGCAAAAACTATTACAGGTGCAGGTATCGGTGTAGGTGTTGCTTCAAAGCTGAAGGCTTCCCCCCTTACCGTTGTTTCTGCCGCGGTTTGCGGTATGATAGGAGCTTTCCCGTCAGTAAGTATTTCCGCCTTTAATATGGGCACACCGGGTGAGCCTCTCGGCGCTTTTATTGCCGCTTATGTAGCTACCGAAATGGGTGGCTTTGTATCGGGAAAAACAAAAATAGATATAATCGTTACGCCATTAACCTGTATTCTTACAGGCGCTATGGCTGCCTTCTTTGTGGGACCGTATATTTCCTTTGCTATGAAGTGGCTCGGAAATATTGTTAATTACAATGTTGATGCCCACCCCATTATTGGTGGTATTATTGTTGCTACGGTTATGGGCATTTGTCTTACCCTGCCTATTTCCAGTGCGGCTATCGGTATTTCTATGGGACTTTCAGGTCTTGCGGCAGGTGCTGCTGTTATCGGCTGCTGCTGCAATATGGTAGGCTTTGCGGTGATAAGCTATAGAGAAAATAAGCTGGGCGGACTTATAGCACAGGGAGTTGGTACCTCTATGCTTCAGATGCCTAACATTGTCCGCCATCCTCAGATTTGGATACCCGCAATTCTTTCAAGTGCAATTCTCGGCCCTGTTTCCTCTGCTGTGTTTAAAATTGTCAGCACTCCTGTAGGAAGCGGTATGGGTACTGCAGGTCTTGTAGGTCCCTTTGAAACCTACTTTGCTATGGTTAAAAACGGACAAACCCCTGTTATTTCACTTCTTTTAGTTGTTCTTATGTGCTTTTTGCTTCCTGCTGTAGTAAGCCTTGCCATAAGCGAAGCTATGAGAAAAATGAACTGGATAAAACAGGGATATATGAGGCTTCCCGACAATGACTGAGAAACAAAGAGCCGCTATAGCGGTAGAACTCCTTGAAAAAGAATATCCCGACGCTATTTGCTCCCTTAACTATAGGGATGCCTTTCAGTTGCTTATTGCAACCCGACTTTCTGCGCAGTGTACCGACAAGGTTGTTAATACCGTAACCCCTGCTCTGTTTCAGCGTTTTCCCGATTGCTACTCTTTAGCAAAAGCAGAGCTTTCGGAGGTAGAAAAGCTCATAAAGGTTTGCGGTCTTTATAAAACCAAGGCAAAGGACCTTATAGCAATAGGAAAAATGCTCAGCGAGGAATTCGGGGGGACTGTTCCCGATAGTATTGAGGAATTAACCCGCCTTTCAGGCGTAGGAAGAAAAACCGCCAACCTTGTTATCGGCGATATTTATAAAAAACCTGCTGTTGTTACCGATACCCATTTTATACGGATTTGTATGCGTCTCGGTTTTACAAAAACAAAAGACCCCTATAAAGTGGAAATGAAAATGAGAGAGCTTCTCCCGAAGGATAAATCAAACGATTTTTGTCACCGTATTGTTCTTCACGGAAGAAGCGTGTGTACGTCCCGAAAAGCTTATTGCGAAAAATGCTGTCTTAATGATATTTGTAAAAAAATTCTTTAATTTACTTTTTAGAAGGAGTAAAGTATTATGTCCCAAAAAAGAGTGGTAGCCATTCACGATATTTCCTGTTTCGGAAAATGCTCACTTACAGTAGCTCTGCCTGTTCTTTCTGCCTGCGGTGTGGAATGTTCGGTTATTCCTACTGCGGTTTTGTCTACACATACAGGCGGTTTTACAGGCTATACCTTCCGCGACCTTACTGATGATATTCTGCAGGTTGCGGCTCATTGGCGCAAGGAAGGTATTACTGCCGACGCATTTTATACAGGCTATCTTGGTTCTGCCAAACAGGCCCAAATCGTTAAAGGCACCATAGAAATGCTCAAAACAGAGGAAAGTATGATAATTGTTGATCCTGCTATGGCTGATTTTGGAAGACTTTACGCAGGGTTTGACAGTGATTTCCCCCTTTCTATGCTCTCACTTTGTCAGGGCGCCGATATAATAGTTCCTAATATAACCGAGGCTTGTCTGCTCACCGGAATGGAGTATAAGGAACCTCCCTACAGCGAGGAATACATAGAAAGTCTTATAAAAAGAACTGCCTCTCTTACAGGGGCAGATGTTGTGCTTACAGGTGTATGCTTTGATGACAGCCGAATCGGTGCGGCAATATATGAAAAGGGTGAGCTTAAATATGCTTTAACCCGAAAAATCCCTGTGGTTTATCATGGAACGGGAGATGTTTTTGCTTCTGCTATGACAGGCGCTCTGCTTAATGACCGTTCTCTTCAGGCTGCTGTGCAGATAGCTGTAAACTTTACAAGAGAATGTATAGAAAAAACCTTAGAGGAAAACCCTGAGAGAGAATACGGCGTTAATTTTGAATCCGCAATTGCAGAGTTATTTAAGGTGCTTGAGTAAATGAATTTTTTAGGTAAGTGTAAAAATACCCTCATAGGTGACAAAAATTTTTATTCAAAGGTTTTCTCAATTGTTATGCCTATGATTATACAGAATACCGTTACTAATGTTGTCAGTCTTCTTGATAATGTTATGGTGGGCAGAGTTGGCACTCTTCAGATGTCGGCGGTTGCTATTGTAAATCAGCTGATATTTGTGTTTAATCTGTGTATCTTCGGCGGACTTGCTGGTGCGGGAATTTTTTCCACCCAGTATGCAGGGGCAAAGGATAACGAGGGTATGCGCCACTGTGTGCGTATGAAATGCTATATAGGCATACTTATGCTGTGTATAGCTCTCGGCGTTTTTCTTGCTTTTCCCGATTTTCTTATAGGTTCATATCTTGCAGAGGATACCGCACCCGAAGCCGTAATAGATACCCTTTCCTATGCTAAAAGCTATCTGTTTGTAATGCTTCTTGGTCTTTTGCCCTTTGCGGTGTCCCAGATTTACGGCAGTACCCTCAGGGAAGTGGGCGAAACAAGGTTCCCTATGATTTCCAGTATTATTGCTATAGCTGTTAACCTTGTGTTTAATTATCTGCTTATATTCGGTAAGCTCGGCTTTGCTCCTCTGGGTGTAGTAGGCGCGGCTATTGCTACTGTTTTATCCCGTTATGTTGAAATGGGAATTATTATTGTGTTCACACATAAAAACAGTCAGCGCTTTGCCTTTATTAAGGGGGTATACAGGTCATTTAAAGTACCTACAGCTCTTTTCGGTAAGATAATGCGTTCGGGAATGCCGCTTCTTATTAACGAATTCTTATGGTCCTTAGGAATGGCTGTACTTCTTCAGTGCTATTCCGTAAGAGGTCTTACGGTAATAGCGGCATCCAATATTTCAAACACCGCCGCCAATCTTTTTAATGTAGCCTTTATTTCTATGGGAAGCGCTATTGCAATTATGCTTGGACAGGCTCTTGGTGCAGGAGATAGCGAAAAGGCTAAAAATATTGTATGGAAGCTTATGGGACTTACGGTTTTCGTAAGCGCTGTAATGGGGCTTATGCTTATACTGGTGGCAGGAGTTATACCTAATGTCTATAATACAGAACCCGATGTAAAGGCTCTTGCAACAAAGTTTTTATATGTAGTAGCGGCACTAATGCCCTTTGCCGCCTTTGCTCACGGCTGTTATTTCACTATGCGAAGCGGCGGAAGAACAATAATTACCTTTCTTTTTGACAGCGTTGTTGTATGGGGATTAAATATACCTGTTGCCTGGGTGCTGTCAAATCTTACAGCAATGCCTATTGTTTATGTTTTTCTTGTAATTCAAAGTCTTGAAATTATAAAATGTATCCTTGGATTTATTCTTGTTAAAAAGGGCGTATGGATAAGAAATATCGTCAGCTGACGGTACAGCCCTTATAATACCATTTTAGTATTTCATCGTATTTACTTCCCTGCAAAGCCATATAGTTTGCGCCGTATTGACTCATTCCTACAAGATGGCCGTAGCCACGAACCGTAAATACAAAGGCATTATTTTCAAATTTAACATCAAAATTTGCGCTTTTAAGTGACAGTGCAGTGCGAATTTCCTCCCCTGTCAGTACTGTTTCTCCAAAGCTCATATTAAGAACCGTTCCGCTGTCGGAATGGGTAGGAGAGGAAAACCACAGAGAGCTGTCCACTTGGGCAATAGAAGGGATTTTAGCCCTTATTTCATCGGCAGAAAGACTTACTGTACTCAGATAATCGGGACACAAAAGGTCGCCTACACTCTCTGTAGGGGTAAGAAAGGGAAATTCCTTTCCCCATACATTTTTTGCGTCTTCGGTTTTTCCTGCGGAAATTGCGGTGTAAACAGTTAAAGCATATTTACCGTCATATTTTACGGTTTTACCCAGTACGCTTTCTACTGCCAAGGTTATTTTCTCAAGATACTCTGAGTAGCCTTCTCCCCATTTTTCCTGCATCTGTGCCGTAGTAATAAAGGATTGGTCGGTAAGATGCGAATCGGTAAGGTCATAATCCTT
Organism: Acutalibacteraceae bacterium; assembly: GCA_045134215.1. Lineage (GTDB taxonomy): Bacteria > Bacillota > Clostridia > Oscillospirales > Acutalibacteraceae > SIG607. Next base: position 10,287 of record JBGUVH010000075.1, on the reverse strand, counting down.
GCCAGTGTTTTCCTGTTTTTTATAAAGAGCGTAGGTATAAGATGCAACCGCCTGAGCCTTCAGTGCTTCCTCACTATAAAGGGCAGGCATTTCGGCGGCAACTACACCTATTACATAATCCCTTGCTGAAATTTTGCTTACTTGTCCGCTGTCGCTGTTTTTAATGCGGAAGTAAGTGTCTTCTTTTTCTACTGTAGTGCTACCGCTCACTGCCTGTGCCAAATCAGCGTCCTGTGAAGAAATAAGCGGAAAAAGAAGCAGCACAAGACATAAAAATACACTTAAATATCCGTATAAATTTTTCATATAATTCATCCTTTTCTTTTCATTAGTATATTAATATTATGTAAATATAAAAAATATTCGGAGTGCTTATTATGAAGAAAAAAACACTTACGGTATTCGGTATACTTATAGCCATTATTTGTATAATCCTTAGAACCGTAACCCTTATGTACGTAACCGAAGGAGAAACAGGCTTTTTCATTTCCCGACTTATTCCTATGGGAATAGCTCTGTGCGCAGCAACCTTTATACTCACTCTTGTTGCCTCTGCCTTTTCCTTTTCCTCAAAGCAGAAAGCGGAAAACTGCTTTACACTTAGTAAAAAAAGCGGAATATTTGCTATAATTCTCGGCGTTTCCTTGCTTTGCTACTGTTTAGGCTTCGGCACACACCCCAGCGCTATCCAGTGGCAGCATACCCTTGAGATAGTTAGCGGTATACTGAGCGCGGTATGGTTCATTCTTTATGGAATGACTTCATTTGCTACATATAAGCTCCCCCCTGTCACTGCGGTAATTCCCGTTATTCACTGGCTTTGTCGTATTATAGTTATGTTCAGTGCCTTCAGCACCACCTCTCTTGTTGCAGAGCATATTTATACTCTTTGTGCTCTTTGTTTTACTACCCTGTTTATGCTTCAGCTTGGAAAAACCGTTTCGGGCATTGCCGGAAATAAAACGCTTACCGCCTTTTTCCCCACCGCTATATGCGCATCCATTCTCACGCTTACCTCCTCTGTTTCAAGGCTTATAGTTACCCTGCTTGGTGAGGTAGGAAAAATCCACGGAGAAACCCCTCTTGATATTGTAGGAATTACTGTTGGTATTTTTATGCTGGTTATAACAGCTGATATATCAGTAAAAGAAAAGGAGAAAAATTCAGATGAAATTCAGTGTTAATCATCCGATTATCTTCGCTCTTGTGAGCGTGATAATAATCGCTGTTCTTGCTCAGTCCTTTTATTTTCTTATAAGAGCGCTGAGAAGAGCAAAGGAAAAGGGAATGGATATGGCCGCTCTTAAGAGAACTATGATTTCTGCCGCTATATTTACAGTTGCTCCTGCTGTTGCAATACTTGTAGGCGTTGTGTCCCTTTCTAAAAGTCTCGGTGTTGCTCTGCCTTGGCTTCGTCTTTCGGTAATAGGCTCACTTTCCTACGAAACTATTGCCGCTGAGAGAGCTGTCAGTGAGCTTGGACAAGGTCTTGAAAAAGAAATTACCGACCCTACCGCCTTTGTTACGGTTGCCTGGGTAATGACCTTAGGTATTTTAGTGGGACTTATTCTCACCCCCTTACTCACAAAGAAAATTCAGGGCGGTATGAACAAAATCGGAATGAAGGACAAAAAATGGGCAGAAACCTTTAATAACGCTATGTTTTTAGGTATGATTTCCGCATTTTTAGGCTTCGTTTTCTCAAATGTTTCTCGTCTTTGGGACAGCAATGCAAGATTTGTTACCGAAGAAATTTTACAGTCAGACGGCAGTATGCTTGAAGCTACTATAGAGTACAGCAGTACTTCGGGACTTATTCCTGTTTGTGTAATGGCTGTATCGGCTGTGCTTATGGCTGTCTGCGGTCTGTTCGCAAAGAAGTTAAAGCTCAACTGGATGAACGATTACGCTCTGCCTATTTCTCTTGTGGGCGGTATGGCTGCTGCTATACCCATTACAAGCTGGCTTTCTTAAAAAGGGGGAACAGACAATGAAAAAAGAAATGACTTATCTTGAAAGTGTTCATCGTGACGGACGTGCCTGGGGCTTTACTCTTCTTGTTCTTATACTTATGTTCCCAACGGCCGTGTGTCTTATATTCAATGTACTTCCCGACTGGACAGCTCTCCTTAAAGCTCTTATTGCCGTACTTCCTATGTACTGGGCAGTAGGTATTGTAGAAATATTTACCTATGTACCAATGCTTGGTGCAGGTGGCGCATATCTTTCCTTTGTAACAGGAAATATTTCAAACCTAAAGCTTCCTGTTGCTATTGATGCTATGGAAAAGGCCGATGTAAAGGCAAGTAGTGAGGAAGGCGAGATTATTTCTACTGTTTCTATTGCCGTTTCAAGCATAGTTACCACCTTTATAATTATCGTGGGTGTTATTATGCTTCTTGTTATTGAGCCTATTGGTGCTTTTCTTGCTTCTCCTGTGCTTGAGCCTGCCTTTGCGCAGATGCTTCCTGCTCTCTTCGGCGGACTTGCAGTTGTCTTTATTTCCAAAAATGTAAAGCTGTCAATTGCTCCTATTATACTTATGCTGGGACTCTTCATCTTTGTTCCTGCACTTAACGAGGGTACGGTTGGTATTATGGTGCCTGTAGGCGTTCTCTTCACCGTCATCGTTGCCCGTATTATGTATAAAAAAGGGTGGCTTAACTAATGACTGTTGTTTATATAATACTTGGATTATTGGTGCTTTTCTTAGCTGTTTTAATCATTCGCGCACTTTCCTTTAAGCCAAGGGATAATACGCGGGTAAACAGCGAGGAAATAAGCTTTGATAAGGACAAGGCGGTTTCTAACCTACAAACCCTTATTAAATTCAAAACCGTTTCCTATTACGATAAAGCTCAAGAGGATGAAAAAGAGTTTCAGGGACTTATTGATGAGCTTCCCAGTCTTTTCCCCAATGTATTTAAGGTATGCACTCTTGAAAAGCTACCTGAGAGAGCATTGCTTTTTAAATGGAAGGGCAAGAATAATGGTGACCCTGCCGTTCTTATGGCACATTATGACGTTGTTCCTGTAAACGAAGAAAACTGGGATAAGCCTGCTTTTGAGGGAATACTGGAGGACGAAGTGCTATGGGGTAGAGGAACCCTTGATACCAAGGGAACCTTTAGCGGCATACTTACAGCCGCCGATAAGCTTATCGAGGACGGCTTTGTTCCCGAAAATGATATTTATTTTGCCTTTTCGGGCGGCGAAGAGATAAACGGCGAGGGTGCTGTTAAAATAGTTGACTACTTTGAGGAAAAGGGTATAACTCCCGCTTTAGTTGTTGACGAGGGCGGCGCTGTGGTGGAGAATGTATTCCCCGGTGTAAAGGTCCCCTGCGGACTTATAGGAATTGCCGAAAAGGGAATGATGAATGTCCGTTATACTGCCCTTTCTGCAGGGGGACATGCCTCCGCACCAAAACCCAACTCTCCTCTGGTAAGGCTTTCAAATGCCTGTATAAAGCTTGAAAGTAACCCCTTTAAAAGACATCTCACAAAACCAGTTGCCGAAATGTTTGATACTCTTGGCAGACATTCTTCCTTTGTTTATAAGCTTATTTTTGCAAACCTGTGGTGCTTCTCTCCCATACTTGATATAATATGTAAAAAGGGTGGCGGAGAGCTTAACGCTATGATGCGCACAACCGTTGCCTTTACACAGTGTGAGGGCAGCAGCGCTCCCAATGTTATACCACCAAAGGCAGAGCTTATATCAAATATGCGACTTAACCCTGCCGATACAGTGGACAGTGCTTTTGAGTATCTTAAAAAGACTGTTAATAATTATATGATAGATATAGAAGTAATGAGCGGTGTAAACCCCAGCCGTATTTCGCAAACCGACTGTGAGGGCTATGAAAAGGTTGCCTCTGCTGTAGCTTCCACCTGGAAGGGCTGTATAGTTTCTCCCTATCTTATGGTGCAATGCTCTGACAGCCGTCATTACGGCAGAATTTCCGATAAGGTTTACCGCTTCTCCGCTATGGACCTTACAAGCGAGGAAAGAGCTACAATACATGGAAATAACGAAAGAATCAGAACTGAGTGTATATGCAAAACCGTTGAATTCTATATACGGCTTATGAAAAATTCATAGTCAAAGAAAAAAAGCTCCCAAACGATTAAACCGTTTGGGAGCTTTTAAATTATTCCATCCTTGATTTTATAAAGGGAATGACCTCTTCAGGCTGGGTATCAAGGCAGAAAGCAAACTCATTATACAGAAGATTTTCTGCTGTAGAAAGTATATTTGCATCACTATTTCTCAGCCTGTGCCTATTGCTTGTAAGCTCCTGCTGTTTAAGATAGATACAGCCTATAAGCCGTATAAGAGCTAAGGGTGAGCCTGAGTGAAGCATTTCTTTAAACAATTCTGTGCGTTTTTCATCATCATCTATCCACTTGAGAGGCTCTTCCTTAGCCCTCTCTATTATTTCCTCAATTTCAGCCTTTTCTATAGCAGGTCTTATTTTAGCCACCAGCTCTTCGTTTTCAACAGGCACATAAACCTTAGCGCCCTTCTGGTAAAGAGGCTTTAAAACATAATACTCTTTTTCTTTTCCTGCCGCGCCCATTTTAGTTATATCTTCAATGATACATATTCCTGTTGTGCTATAGCTTACCTTCTGACCTGTTTTAAACATAAAATCACCTCTTGATTTAATTTTAACACAAATCAAGAGGTGAATGTAAGTAAAATTTACTTGGTAGTATTAACAAATTCTTTGTTCTGCATAAGGTAAATAATTCCCGAAATTATACAAAGGACGGTACTTGTCCAAAGAACGATATTGAAAACAATATCAAGGGCAAGAACGGCACCTGCTGTCAAAGAAAACCACTGCTTAACCTGAGCAAAGGCGATACCTATTACAATCGCGGCTATCTGTGTAACGGTTTTCATTTTACCCCAGATATTTGCGGCGATTACCTTATTTCCCGCACTGCTTACAACTATAAGTCGAAGGGAAGAAATAAGGAATTCTCTGAACAGTACAATAAACACAACCCAAGTTATCTGCCAACCGATACCGTGAGCAATAAAGCCTAAGAATGCAGCGGTGGTCAGCATTTTATCTGCCAGAGGGTCAAGGAATTTACCGAAAGAGGTTACAAGATTATACTTTCTTGCAATTTTTCCGTCAAGCATATCTGTAAAGGCGGCTACACCAAAAACAATAAGTGCCAAAAGATAATGATGAGGAAACTCAAGTAGCATCAAAAGCATAAAAACAGGGGTCATTATTATTCTAAGCACCGTTAATTTATTTGGAAGATTCATCACACATTTCTCCTAACAAATCATATTCTATACAGTCATTTACGTCTACAATGACAAATTCACCAAAGGTAAGAGGGCGGGTTGCAAAAAAGAAGATTTTTCCGTCTACCTCGGGAGCATCGGCACCTGTTCTGCCATAATAGCATTTCAGGTAATCGTCATAGCCTTCTACAAGAACTTCTACACGCTGACCGATTTTTTCACTGTTCAGCTCTGCAGAAATTTCCATCTGGTCATCCATTATAAGACTCAGTCTGTCCTGCTTTAACTGTTCGTCAATCTGATTCGGCATAGCTGCCGCTATAGTATCCTCCTCGGGAGAATATGTAAAACAGCCAAGTCTATCAAACCGCATATCCTTAATAAACTGATGAAGACAGGCAAATTGCTCTTCGGTTTCCCCCGGGAAGCCGATTATAAAGGTAGTTCTTATGGTAACACCCTGAATTTTTGCTCTTATTTTTTCAACAAGTGCCTTAATCGACTCTTCGTCACCCTTACGGTTCATTCTACTGAGAATATCACCGTCTATATGCTGAAGAGGGATATCCAGATATTTAACAATTTTTTCTTCTTTAGCAATTACATCCAAAAGCTCGTCGGTTATTCTTTCGGGATATGTATAAAGAATTCTTATCCAGTGAAGGTCTTCTATTTTGCAAAGCTGTGTGAGAAGCTCGGACAGCTTTGCTTTTCCGTAAATATCCTCACCATAAGCAGTAGTATCCTGTGCCACAACCACAATTTCTCTAACTCCGCCGCTGACAAGCTCTTTTGCTTCATTTACACAACTTTCAATGGTACGGCTTCTCATTTTACCCCTTATAAGAGGTATTGCGCAGTAGGTACAGCAGTTATTACAGCCATCGGAAATTTTAAGATATGCAGAAAATGGATAGCCGCCTAAAACACGCTTTGCATCAAGGTCTAACTCTTCCTTTTTTCCGTAGGAATTAACACTGCTTCCTGCAATTGCCCTTTCTGTAAGAACAGCAATATCCTTATTAGAGCCTATTCCCACCACCATATCAACCTCAGGAATTTCCTCGGTAATATCGTCCTTATATCTTTCTGCAAGACAGCCAGTTACAATAAGTGCCTTACAGCTTCCATCCTTTTTATACTGGGCGGCTTCGAGAATATTTTCGATAGCTTCCTTTTTCGCATCCTCAATAAAACCGCAGGTGTTAATTATTATGGCATCAGCCTCAGCTTCCTCCACGCCTACTATAAAACCCGCTTCCCTCAGCGTATAAAGCATCGCTTCGGCATCAACCTGATTTTTAGGACATCCGAGAGATACCATTGCTACCTTTTTATTCATTGTTTTCTTCCCCTATTGCTTCATCAAATTCCTTGAGTACAGCCTTTATATCAGAAAAAACGAAGCCCCGCCGACTAAGGGAGAGGGCGGTTTTTCGTACATCCTCTTTATCAGCCATTTTCGAGGAATATTTTTTGTTTATCAGTTTTCTTATTTTTTCCTGTTCTCTTGCACTGTCGTAAAAGCAAACTTCTTTTGCTTCTTCTCTATTTATACCAGCCTGACAAAGCTTTTGTATGCAAACTCTGTTTGAAAGGCACTGTTCATTGCATTTATTAAAAAGCTTCTGGGCATAAGAGCTGTCATCAATATAAGAAAGCTCCTTCATACGCTCAACAGTTTTTTTAACAAAGCGTTCCTCAAATCCTGCCTTTATAAGCTTATCAAAAAGTCCCTTTTGGCTTCTGTCACTCTGACTCAAATAAAAAAGAGCGCGGGAGGTACAGCGAAGCTGTTCCGATTCATCCTCAAGGGCAAAGGCTTCTTCATCGCTTAATATACCGCCTTCACAGAGGTTTTTACCCTCAGCAAGAGAAACATCAACATTTATATATGTGTCATCGTCGAAGCGGACCTCATATATGTGTCCTCTGAGACGAAGCATTTTAGTTATTTTCATTATTCGTCAACAGCTATGTCGATATTTACTTTTTTACGCTTACGGGGTGTCTCGTCCTCGGCTGCAGCCACAGGAGCAACAGAAGGCTTTTCCTTCTTGGTTTCACCCTTAACCTTTTCAGTCATAGCGGCAGTAATCTTTTCCTCAAGCTCCTTCATAAGCTCGGGATTATCAAGGAGAAGCTGTTTAACGTTATCTCTGCCCTGTCCTATACGGGTTTCGCCGTAGTAGAACCAAGCACCGCTTCTCGACAGTATTCCAAGCTTTAAGCCTGTATCAACAATTTCGCCTTCCTTGGAAATACCCTTACCGTACATAATATCAAATTCAGCTTCCTTAAAGGGAGGAGCAATTTTGTTTTTAACGATTTTTGCTCTTGTACGGTTACCGATAACCTCGCCGCCAACCTTTATGCTTTCAATTCTTCTTACATCAATACGGACAGATGCATAGAACTTAAGAGCGCGGCCGCCTGTGGTGGTTTCGCTGCTACCGTAAATTACACCGATTTTATCACGAAGCTGATTAATAAATATTGCAGTACAGTTAGACTTTGAGAGCGCACCTGTAAGCTTTCTCAGTGACTGGGACATAAGACGAGCGTGGAGTCCAACATGATTGTCACCCATTTCGCCCTCAATTTCAGCCTTAGGAACAAGAGCGGCTACAGAGTCAATGATAATAACATCAACTGCGGCGCTTCGAACTAACGCTTCGGCAATTTCAAGAGCCTGTTCCCCTGTGTCAGGCTGAGAAACAAGAAGTGAGTCAATATCTACGCCCAGTGCCTCGGAATATGCAGGGTCAAGAGCGTGTTCAACATCTATAAATGCAGCAGTTCCGCCCATTTTCTGAGCCTCTGCTACTATATGAAGGGCAAGTGTGGTTTTACCTGAGGATTCAGGACCGTATACCTCTACAATTCGTCCCTTTGGAACACCGCCTATACCAAGAGCAAGGTCAAGTCCAAGAGAGCCTGTGGGGATATGGTCAACCTTCATATCCACATTTTCGCCGAGCAGCATAATAGCGCCCTTACCGAACTGCTTTTCAATGTTAGCCATCGCTGTTTCCAGTGCTTTTTTTCTATCTTCTGCCATATTTACATCTCCTTAAAGTTTTCCTTTATTATACATCTCTAAAAGTACCATAAACGACTCTTTGTATACCATTTATATCCTCGGCGGTTTTTATATCCTTAAGACCCGCCTGTTCAAAAAGCTTTATTACGGCATCCCTTTGGTTATAGCCGATTTCGAAAGCCAGTCTGCCCTTATCCTTTAAGAAATGAACAAAGCGACGAAGTATTACTCTATAGAATTCAAGTCCGTCCTCACCGCCGTACAGCGCACTGTCGGGTTCGCAAAGCACCTCTTCGCTGAGAGTTTCCATTTCATTTGCCGAAATATATGGAGGATTACTTACAATAAGGTCGTATTTACCCTCAGGTGTCCAATCAAAAATGTCAGCCTTTATAGCCCTTAAGGTTTCACTTGGGTTTCTGTGAATATTTCTTTCACAGTAGGAATAAGGCACATCGTACTTTTCAACAAGGGTTACATCAGTATCTTTATAGCGGTTAGCAATAGTTATACCTACACAGCCGCTTCCTGCACAAAGGTCAAGCACCCTTGCCTTTTCGTTAGTTTTAAGATAATCGAAGGCAGTATCCACAAGGGTTTCGGTGTCTGCTCTTGGAATAAGACAGCCCTCGCCCACATAAAAGTTAAGACCGTAAAAGCTCCATTCACCTATTATATACTGAAGCGGATAATGATTAAGCCTCTGCTCCATTACCGACTTCCACATAACGCTCTGAAAATCCTCAAGCTCGTCATTATACCTTGTGATTATTTCATTGTTTGAAAGCTTTGTAATATATCTTATAAGCTGTCTTGCTTCAAAGGAGGCGTCCTCAATTCCTGCATCCTTTAAAAGCTTCACAGTATTTCTGTAACATTCAAATATTGTCATTGTTTTCCTCTGTATCAGGCAAATATTTTTCTTTATCTTCGTCACTCAGGACAGCGCCCAGCGCGGCAATTGCTATCTCTAACATTGAGTCATCAGGCTCTTTGGTGGTAATTCTCTGCACCCAGACTCCAGGAGCAGAAATAATACGGGTAATAATGTTATCGTATCTTCCGCAAAGCTTTAAAACCTCATAGCCTACACCGCATATAAGCGGCACCATAGCAAGTTTTATGAGTGTCCAGACTATTGCATTTTCATAAACACCTGTGAAAACAATCTGCGCAAGGGTTGAGAAAATAACACTGATTAAAATCATAAGTATCATAAAGGAGGTTCCGCATCTTGGGTGGAAGCGCTTCTGCTGTTTAGCATTTTCCACTGTAAGAGGAAGTCCTGCCTCATAGCAGAAGATAGTCTTATGCTCTGCACCGTGATACTGAAAAACTCTGCGTATATCCTTCATATAGGAAACCGCAATTATATAAGAAAGAAAAACCACAAGCTTAATACCCTGCTCAATAAGAGAATTAACCACATCGGGAAAGCCTTCAACCTTGAAAAGAAGCTGGAGTCCGCTTACTGCAAGTCGGGGAAGATACATAAACAGTGCCACCGAAAGAATAACAGCCAGCACACCTGCAACAGCCATAAGCACACCCCATGCCTTACTGCTGAGCTTTTTTACCTCGCCTGTATCCTCGTCAACCTCGTCTGCAAAGCCTGATTTATCGGCAGAAAGCATCATAGCCTTATAGCCGTTAATCATAGACTCCACAAAGCCGACTACACCGCGAACAACAGGTATTCCCAAAATCTTATATTTATCCTTTAAAGACTTCTCATTCATATATGTAATATCAATATTACCGTCGGGAAGTCTTACAGCCATAGCAGACTTTTCGGGGGACTTCATCATTATGCCCTCAATAAGTGCCTGTCCGCCTATAGAGGTATACTTACATTTTTTCTTTTCACAGTTTTTACTCATTATTTTCTTCCTTTATTTCCTCATTGGGAGGTATAATCTTTTCGGTTTCTTCCTCTTCGGGAATAACGGTGGGAAGAACTATAGTTACGGTAG